>NZ_PIGG01000023.1 GCF_002924445.1 Minwuia thermotolerans | reverse complement strand
ACGGCGCTTCAAAGGTCGGGAATCCCGCTCACCTGCACGAACTTTGCGCCAGACCCAGTTTTGCGTGCCGATTGACACACCGAGCGGCTGGCCGAGGCCGGTGTCGAGCCGTCCGTGGGCAGTGTCGGTGATTCCTATGACAACGCTCTCGCCGAGACGATCAACGGCCTCTACAAGACCGAGGTGATTCACCGGCGCGGGCCGTGGCGCTCGTTCGAGGCCGTCGAGTTCGCTACCCTCGAATGGGTCGACTGGTTCAACAATCGCCGGCTACTGGAGCCCATCGGCAACATCCCGCCGGCCGAAGCCGAGGAACGCTACTACGCCATGCCGGAGCAATCCGCAGTGGCCGCCTGACTCAAACGAAACTGCCTCCGGGAAACTCGGCGCGGTTCATGTGAAGGGTAACCGCGGCCTGAGAACAGCGGAACTTCCCCACATAGGACGTTGTCGGTGAGAACAGTGTGGATCTGGTACGGCACCGCTTCGACAAGGGCATCCAGGAAGGCCGTGGCGGTCTTCGTGCTGGCTCTCTCCTCCAACCGCACGAATGCGAACTTGCTTGTTCGATCAATGGCAACGAACAGGTTCAGCTTGCCCTCTTCCGTTCGCACCTCAGCAATATCGATGTGGAAGTAGCCGATCGGATAGCTTTTGAACCGCTTCTTCGGCTCCCCCTTCGTCTCCGGCAGGCGGCTGATGCCGTGACGCTGGTAGAGCCGATGAAGGGCCGAGCGCGATAGATGCGGGATCGTCGCTTGAAGAGCATAGAGGCAGTCGTCCAGCGGCAGCAGCGTGTGGCGCCGGAACGCGACGCACATCGCTTCCTCTTCCGGCGACAGGACCGAGGATCGGACTTCCTTCGGCCCCATGCGCGCATCCTCGACGGACGTACGCTTGCGCCACTTTCGAACGGTCTTCTCATTGAGGCTGTATTGCGCCGCTGGCTCCGCGACCGAAGCTTGCGATCGCTGTATCGCTGCTCGGACCGCGTGCGTGGTCGTGGCGCTGCCGTGAAGTACTTGTCCCATAGTGCGTCCCGCTCCTCCTGCGATGGCATCATTCGATCACACCGTGGGACTAAACACCTAGCCGCGCGGCAGGGCGGCGGGGAACACGACCTCGGGCGGCGCGCCGGGCGCGGCCGGGCGCTCCGGCGGGTCGGCGGCGATGGCTTCGGCAAAGGCGGCGAGGCGTTCGGGCGAGGCGTGCTCGACGGCCGCGTGTCCGGCGGCGAGCGCGCGGAACAGGTCGCGGGCGCGCCCGGCGTGATGGCCACAGCCGGCGGCGCTGCCCTCGCGCGCCTTCACCCCGGCGGCGGCGAGCGCGATCAGGCCGCGGTAGAGCCGTTCGGCCGGGCTGTCGCGTTTCAGCCCGCGCCACAGCCCCTCCCAGGCCTCGTGCGCCTCCCAGTAATAGCCGCGGTCGAACAGATCGGCGGCATGCGTCCGCACCGCCGCGGCCGGCCGGCCGTCGAGCCCGGCGACATGGCCGTCCCCGGGATGCGGATGCCGCCCCGGCACGTAGGCATAGGGCGGTAGCGGCGGTTCGGAGTCGGGTGGTCGGGACATGCCGCCACTCTGCGCCGCCGGGAGCTTGCGGGCAACGGCGGCTGCCCCCTCACCCAGCTTCGGCTAGGCTCGCATGCGCTCGCCAAGCCTGCGCACCCCTCTCCCCCTTTCAGGGGGCGAGGGAAGAGAAGAAGCGCCGTGACAGAAAGCCCCCTCTCCCGCGTGAGTGGGAGAGGGAGGGGCCCAACCCGCAGGGTTGGGAGGGTGAGGGTGGCCGCGCCTACACCGTCACCGGCACGGTGCGGTTGAGGAATTCGATGACCGCGTCGGCGAAGATGTCGTTGCGGTCGCCGGCGACCATGTGGGCGGCGTTGTCCACGTTAACGTATTCGGCATGCGGGCACTGCTGCAGGAAGCTCTGCGCGCCCTCCTCGCTCAGCACGTTCGACAGGCCGCCGCGCACCAGCAGGGTCGGCAGGGTCAGGTTGTCGGCGGCCTCGGCCAGGCGCCGGCGATAGTCGTCGAAGGCGTTGCGGTTGGCGCGCCAGGCCGGGTCCCAGTGCCAGCGGTACTTGCCGTTCTCGGCCAGCCGCACGTTCTTGGCCAGGCCGTCCAGCTTGCGCGGCTGCGGCCGGTGCGGCTGGTAGCTGGCGATCGCCTCGGCGACCTCTTCCAGGCTGTCGAAGCCCTCGGGCTTCTGGTCCATGAAGTCCTGGATGTGCTGCGCGCCCTCGGGCTCGATGCGCGGCGCCATGTCGACCAGCACCAGCGCCGCCGCCTCCATGTGGCCCTCGCCCAGCGCCACCAGGCTGGTGCCGCCGCCCATGGAGGCGCCGACCAGCACCGGCCTGCCGCCGCCCAGCGCTGCCACCACGCGGCGCAGGTCCTCGACCATGAAGTCGGCGCCATAGGCGCCGTCCTGCCCCCAGCCGGAATCGCCATGGCCGCGGGCGTCGAAGGCGACGGCGTGATAGCCGGCCTTGCCCAGGGTCTCGCCGGCGCCCTTCCAGGCATGGCGGGTCTGGCCGCCGCCGTGCTGCAGCACCACCAGCGGGCCGTTCGGGTCGCCCCAGGTGTCGCCGGCGATCGGTACGCCGCCGGCGTCTTCCCAGACATGCTTCGGTTTCGGGGTTCCGGGCAGCCGCCGGCCTGCACTCATCGCTGCACTCCTTCATGCCTGATGGCCCGCCCGGCCCGGCCGCGACAGGGGCCCCGTATGTCCGGGGCTCGCTTTCAGCCGACATTTCCCAAGTGGCCTGCCATTTGACGGCAACATTGTCTGACGCGAGGCCCCCGGATCAAGCATTTTCACCCCCGAGCGGTGTCTGCGGTTGCGAAAACACCCCGAACCAGTCGGATGGAGCCGCGAATCTCTACTGTGGTGGCGCGGCGGACCTGTTTTTCAGCGCCCCAGACAAGCGGGTCACATGGGCCAGCAGGCGTGACTGGAGGTGGTCTGCGCCCCTGAATGGTCCTCGATTTGAGATTGGCCTGTTCCTCGAAATGCACTCCGGCTGCCTGCTGCCGCCGGATAGCGGAGTTTTTTGGCTCTGGTCGCGGTGCCGGCCGGTATCGCCACCGTGCCAGTTTCACGGACTGGACTTGCTCCGCGCCGCAAGCATGCATGGTGTCGGGATTGGCCACGCGAGACGTGCGTGGTCGGCCCGGCTCGGCGCCCGCATCGCGGTCCGGGCTTCTCCTGGTGACAGCGCCGGCATCGGGCCGGCGCGGAACGAAGCTACGGAGACCGACCATGACCAGACTCAACGACAGGCAGACTGCGGTTCTTGGTAACGCCGCGGGCCGGCCGGACGGCTATATTCTGCCGCTCCCGGAACACGTCCAGATGAAAGGCGGCGGGCTCGCCGCAATGCTGAAGGCCCTGGAGCGCAGCGGCCTAGTACAGCGCTCAGACGACGTCTGGACCATCACCGAGGACGGTCGGGCGGCCGTCGGCGGCAGCAAGGATGAGAAGACCGAGCCGCAGGTTGCGACCGAGGACCCGGATGCGAGCGGCGGCGATAGCGTCGCGGCGCCGCTCTTCCGGCCGGGCACGCGGCAGGCGCAGCTGCTGGACCTGCTGCAGCGGGAGGAGGGCGCCGACATCGACGAGATGGTGCATCTCACCGGCTGGCAGCCGCACAGCGTGCGGGCCGTGCTGACGGGCTTCCGCAAACGCGGCGTCGAGGTGACCCGCACGAAGGAAGGCAACGGCGTCAGCGTCTACCGCGCCTTCGCGCCGACGAACGCCGTCGATGCCGTCGGCTGAGGAAGCGGCGACGATGCGAGGGAAACGAGCAAAGGGGGCAGGCGGCGACGATCCGGTCGCCGCCTGTCGCATCCGAACCGGCACCGGCGACGGGGTTCCCGGCGAGATTTCACGGCCGGTCTCGGCGCCGGCGCCAGCCGTGGCGGATGTGGACGACCGGGTTCGGGAGATGACACGGGAACAGCTGGTCGTCTTCTGGCAGCGTCGCTGGCGACGGCCACCGCCGAAGGGAATCAGCCGGCGGTTGCTCGAGTGCAACGCCGCCTGGCTGATCCAGGCCGAAGGGCAGGGCGGGGTCGGCGCCGCCACGCGGCGTCGGTTGAACGAACTTGCCGAGGCCGGCGACGACGACGGGGCGAACGAGGCAGCCATGAAACCCGGCAGCAGGCCGAAGGTCCCGCGCCGGCCCCTGCGAGCGGGGAGCCGCCTGATCCGGCAGTGGCAGGGGCGAACCCACGTCGTCGACGTGGTCGACGATGGCTTCAGCTATGACGGCCGGAACTTTAGCTCGCTGACGGCGATCGCCTTCGAGATTACCGGCGCCCGTTGGTCGGGACCGCGGTTCTTCGGTCTCAATCGACGGAAGACGCAGTCCGGCGCCGAGCGAAGTACAAGAGAAACGCAAGCGGCCGCGCCGGGTGCGAACTCGGACCCTTCCGATTCCTGCGTCGAGGATGGTTCGGATGTCTGAGCGCCAGCAGAACGGCGCTACGGGCTCAAGAGCGCAGCAGATGAAAGGAAGGGCTGGCTCCGCCGCCCGCAGCGGGGCATCCGGCCGGATGGTCCGCTGCGCCATCTACACGAGGAAGTCGACGGAGGAGGGGTTGGACCAGGCCTTCAACTCGCTGGATGCCCAGCGGGAGGCCTGCGCCGCCTATATCCGCAGCCAGCAGCACGAGGGCTGGAAGGAACTCCCCGACCGCTACGACGATGGCGGCTTCTCCGGCGGTTCGATGGATCGTCCTGCACTGGTCGCATTGCTTGACGACATCCGAGCCGGCCGCATCGACACGGTGGTGGTCTACAAGGTGGACCGGCTGACCCGCTCGCTCGCCGACTTCGCCAAGATCGTCGAACTCTTCGAGGGTCAGGGCGTCTCCTTCGTCTCGGTGACCCAGCAGTTCAACACCACAACCTCCATGGGTCGGCTGACGCTGAACGTGCTGCTCTCCTTCGCCCAGTTCGAGCGCGAGGTCACCGCCGAGCGCATCCGCGACAAGATTGCCGCCTCCCGCAAGAAGGGCATGTGGATGGGCGGCAGCCTGCCGGTGGGCTACCGCGCCGAGGAGCGGCAACTGGTCGTCGACGAAGCGCAGGCACAGCTCGTTCGACGCATCTTCGCCCTCTATCTCGAACTGGGCTCGGTGAGGGACGTCCAGCAGGTCCTGGACGCGGAAGGCATCCGCACGCCGCAGCGGAAGAGCAGGGCGGGCAGGAACCATGGCGGCCGGCCCTTCAGCCGGGGCAACCTCTATTCGATCCTCGGCAATCCCGTCTACATCGGTCGGGTCCGCCATCGCGGCGAGGTCTTCGACGGCCGGCACGAGGCCATCATCGACCGCGAAACCTGGACCCGCGTCCAGAAGCAACTGGCCCATCAGGCACGGCGCAAGCGGGACACCGGCGGAGGGGCCAGCCAGCACCTGTTCGCCGGGCTTCTGTTCGATGAAGACGGCGAGCCGCTCTACGCGACCCAGGCCAGCAAACAGGGTCGGCGCTATCGCTACTACACGTCGAAGGCGCTGGTGGAGGGCAGGGAGGACGCAGCCGGGTCCGGCAAGGGCTGGCGCATTGCGGCGCCCGCCTTCGAGAAGCTGGTGGTCGAACAGCTGCAGGCCCTGCTTCGCGACCCCATCCGCCTGATGGACCTTCTGAAGGACAACTCTCGCGACAACACGCGTCTCACCGACCTCATCGACCGGGCCGCGGAGATGGCCAACCAATTCGACCCCGGGCAGCCAGAACCCGCCGGTGAACATATTCGCCAACTGGTCCGACGCATCGAAATCCGCGACGGCATACTCGGCCTGGTACTCGACCGGGCGACACTGGATGAACAGGACGAGCCTGGGCCGGAGGAGCTCTCGATCGAACTGCCGGTTCGGGTCGCCCGCCGCGGTGTCGAAAGCCGCATCGTGCTCGCTGATAACGAAACCAACACTGGGACGCCCGATGCGGCGCTGGTGCGGCTGATTACCCGCGCCCATCGCTGGAACAACATGCTGGCGACCGGCCAGGCGGGCTCGCTTCAGGAGCTATCGGCCAAGTCAGGCATCGACCGCAGCGAGATCGGTCGCGTGCTGCAACTGGCCTGGCTCGCCCCCGACATCACCGAGGCCATCCTCGATGGCCATCAGCCCTCCGAGCTCACGGCGCATCGCCTGAAACGGATGGCCGGCCTGCCGCTCGGCTGGACCGAGCAGCGGAAGGCGCTGGGCTTCGCCTGATCAAGCACCCCGGCGACCGCCTCCGGTAAAACCATCTGTCCGCGACTCCAGAACCATGTGTCCGGCTGCAACCGTCCGCCGGCAAAATGATGGTGGGGCTGCCCAAATGGCCCAAAAGAGACGCTCGCCGAAACGGGCGGGAAAAGCGCCCGAAATACTGTCTCTCGTGGCAGGCATTCGTCGCGTCAGCGCCGACAAGTCCCGGGAAGCCGGCGTTCCGGGGCCCGGCTATCGGGGCTGGCGATTTTTGAAGACTAGTTGGTCGGGGAGAGAGGATTCGAACCTCCGGCCCCCGCCTCCCGAAGACGGTGCTCTACCAGGCTGAGCTACTCCCCGACCGGTGCCTGCGCGCCCGCTTTGGCGCGCCGGGAGGCGAGCGGCTGTATAGCGGCTGCCCGCCGCCCCCGCAAGGCCTCAATACGCCCGTTCGATGGTGAAATCGATGGCGTCGATCATCGCGCTCTTCAGCGCGCCGTCGGAGAAGATTCCCAGCGCGTCGCGGGCCCTGGCGCCATAGTGGCGCGCGCGTTCGATGGTGTCGGTCAGCGCATTGTGGCGCGCCATCAGATCCAGCGCATGCTCCAGGTCGCCGTCGTCCTGCTCCAGCTTCTCCAGGCAGCGCCGCCAGAAGACCCGATCCTCCTCCGCGCCGCGGCGGAAGGCCAGCAGGACGGGCAGGGTGATCTTGCCCTCCTTGAAGTCGTCGCCGATGGACTTGCCCAGGGTCGCCTTGTGCGCCGAATAGTCGAGGGCGTCGTCGACGAGCTGGAAGGCGACGCCCAGATTGCGGCCGTAGGAATCGAGCGCCTCGACCTCCGGCCGGCCGGCATCGGCCACCACGCCGCCCACGCGCGCGGCGGCGGCGAACAGGGCCGCGGTCTTCGACGAGATCACGTCCAGATAGGCGTCTTCGGTGGTCTCCGTGTCGTTGGTGGTGATCAGCTGCATCACTTCGCCCTCGGCGATGACGGCCGATGCGCGCGAGAGGATGCCCAGCACCTCCAGCGAGCCGTCGGCGACCATCAGCTCGAAGGCGCGGGAGAACAGGAAGTCGCCGACCAGCACGCTCGCCTGGTTGCCGAAGACGGCGTTGGCGGTGGCGTTGCCGCGCCGGAGATCGCTTTCGTCCACGACATCGTCATGGAGCAGTGTGGCGGTGTGGATGAACTCGACGCAGGCGGCCAGGGCCACGTGCCGCTCCTCGCGGTAGCCGCAGAGCTGCGCCGCGGCCAGCGTCAGCATGGGCCTGAGACGCTTGCCGCCGGCGGCGATGATGTGGCTGGCGAGTTGCGGGATCAGCGCCACGTCCGACTGCATCTTGTCGAGAATGACGGCATTGACCTTTTCCATGTCGCCGCCGACGAACTGGCGCAGGGCCTCGAGACCCTTGCGCGGGTTTTCCTGATCGCCTTTCAGCGGTACGACATTCGACAAGTCGGCTGCTCCGGGTGCGGATTGCTGTTGCGCAGGGTGCCGACAATAGATTTCGCCCGGGGCCGGTCAAGCGCCCCCGGCGGGACCACTTGTCGCTTGGCCGCGGGGAAAGGGACGGGAACACCGCCATGAAGGAGATCTTCCGCAGCAACGATCCCGTGCAACTGTCCTTCGCCGAAGCGGTACTGAAGGCGGAAGGGATCGAGGCGATCATCCTGGACCAGCACATGAGCGTGATGGAAGGCTCGCTCGGCGTCCTGCCCCGGCGGCTGATGGTGGCGGATGCCGACGCGCATCCGGCGCGGCGGCTGCTGGAAGATGCCGGCGCGCTCTGATTCAGATGGACGATTGGACTGATGACCGGGTGCTGGAGGGGCGGATCGTGCTGCGCCAGCCGCGCCAGGGCTTCCGCAGCGGCGCCGACGCCCTGCTGCTCGCCGCCGCATGCGATCCGCCGGACGGGGGGCGGGCGCTGGAGCTGGGCTGCGGGACGGGTATGCCGATGCTGGCCCTTGGCTGGCGGCGGCCGGACGTGCGGGTCGTCGGCCTGGAGCGGGATCCGGCGACGGCGGCGCTGGCTGCGTTCAACGTCAGGCGCAACCTGCTCTCGCGACGGCTTTCCGTGGTCTGCGGCGACGTCGCGTCCGCGCCGTTCGCCGCCGGCGCGTTCGATCTGGTGCTGGCCAATCCGCCCTATTTCGTCGAGGGCCGACACCGCCGTTCGCCGAACGTGGAGCGGGATCGGGCGCGGGCGGAGACCACCGCCGGTCTGGCGCAATGGGTCGCCGCCGCCGCCACGGCCCTCCGTTCCGGCGGCCAGTGCGTCTTCATCCTCAGGAGCGAGCGGCTGGCGGAATACCTGGCCGCGCTGCCGGCCGGTTTCGGGGCCGAGGTGCTGCCGTTGCTTGGCCGTCCGGGCCGGCCGGCGAAGCGGGTTCTGGCACGCGCCGGCGCGGGGCTGACCGGGGTGAACCAACTCGAAGGACTGGCCCTGCACCGCGCCGACGGGTCGGAGACCGCGCTGGCGCCGGCGCTTTTTCGCCATGGCGCGCCGATCCGCTGGCATTCCGCCTTGTATCGCGGTGCCACACGGATACATAGGCCCTCATGAACGAAGAGAAGCCGAAGATATACAGAGATCCAGGCGCGTGGCTGAAGTACCAGCGCGGCCGGCCCGTGGTCTCCGTGCTGCGTCTGGAGGGCGTCATCGCCACCGGCCGCGGCGGCCCACTGCGTCCCGGTTCGCTGAACCTCGCCGCGCTCAATTCCCAGATCGAGCAGGCCTTCAAGCCGAAGCGGCTTTCGGCTGTCGCGCTGCAGATCAACAGCCCCGGCGGTTCGCCGGTGCAGTCGGCGCTGATCGCCGACGCGGTGCGCCGCAAGGCCGTGAAGAAGGGCGTGCCGGTGCTCGCCTTCGCCGAGGACGTCGCCGCCTCGGGCGGCTACTGGCTGATGACGGCGGGTGACGAGCTCTATGTCCATCCGGCGTCGATCGTCGGTTCGATCGGCGTCATCTACGCCTTCTTCGGCTTCCAGGAACTGATGCAGCGCCACGGCGTGGAGCGCCGTATTCACACCGCCGGCGAGCGCAAGGTGATGCTCGACCCCTTCAGCCCGGAGCGGGAGGAGGACGTCGAGCGGCTGGGCCGCATGCAGGAACAGATCCACCAGCAGTTCATCGACCAGGTGAAGGCGCGCCGCTCCGACAAGCTGAACCGCCGCCGCTACAAGGAAATCTTCTCCGGCGACGTCTTCGTCGGCGAGGAGGCGGTGCGTCTCGGGCTGGTGGACGGCCTTGGCGTGATGGACCAGGTGCTGCGCGAGAAGTTCGGCGAGCATCTCATCCTCAAGCGCATCTCGGTGAAGAGTTCGCCGCTGCGCCGCCTGCTGGGCGGCGCCCGGCGCGACATCGCCGCCGATGCCCTCGCCAGCATCGACGACCGGCTCGCCTGGAACCGGTTCGGGCTTTAGACCTTCTCAGCCTCGGACCAGGCCGTCGAGGCGGCGGTCGCGCCGCACCCCGGGCAGCACGCGTTCGCCGAGCGCCGCCGAGGCGTAGCCAAGATGGTCGTGCAGCAGCGCCCGGAAAAGGTTACGCAGGTCGATCGTGGGCCGCAGGTCGCGGCCCTGGATCAGGTCACGCGGGGCGAGACCCGGCCACTCGCTGACGATCCGGCCGCCGTTCACGGCGCCGCCGAACAGGAAGGCCGCGCCGCCGACGCCATGATCGGTGCCCTGATTGCCGTTGATCCGCACCGTGCGTCCGAACTCGGTGACGACCAGCACGGCGGTGTGCCGCCAGACCGGCTGCAGGCCGCCGACCAGAAGCTCCAGCCCCGCCTCCAGTTCGGCCAGCTTGCGCTCCAGGCGATTGGCCGCGTTGGTGTGGGTATCCCAGCCGGTGTCGTCCATTGCCACAATGCGTGGGCCGTCCGCCGTGCTCATCAGTTCCGCCGCGCCCTTCATCAGCGGCTCCAGCCGCCTGCGCGACTGACGCGTGCCCTCGATCCCTTGGTCGAGGCCGGCGGTCATGGGCTGCTGCTCCAGGGCGCTTGCGATGTGCGGGGCCAGCAGCGGGTCTTCCCGCCATAGCGCCGCGATCCGCGCGAGCGTGGATTCGTCGGCCTGTGGCAGGGCATTGGGCGCCCAGGAGCCGACGGTCACCCGGCCGCGCAGCACCAGCGGCGGGCGGATGCCGACGCCCATGGCGTAGCCCGCCGGCGCGCCGCGCTCGGCGACGGCCCGGTTGAGCCAGCCGTCGGCGCTGCCGCTCGGGCCGTCCAGACCCGATTCCAGTACGTTCTGCGCGTCGAAGTGCGACCGTTCCCGGTATGGCGTACCGACGGCGTGAAAGCCGATCAGTTCCTTCCGAGCCCACAACCGAGCCAGCGTCGGCAGGGCGGGGTGAAGGCGGAAGAAGCCGTCGAGCGGCAGGGTCGCCGTCTCGGGCGCACGGCGGACGGCGAAATGCGGGTCGCCCAGCGGCGGCAGCACCGCCAGTCCGTCCATGCCGCCGCGCAGGATGATCACCAGCAGCCGCCGCTCGTCGGCGCCGGCAAAGGCGGGCAGGGTGGGCGTCAGGCCCGCGGCGAGCGTGAGCCCGGACGAGGCGAGAAGGTGGCGGCGCGTGAGGTCCGTCATGCTCACCGCCTCTGGAACGCGGGCGCGGCGAACAGGATCGCCAGCGCCTGCGCCTCGCTCTCGGCCAGCGCGACGCTGACCGCCATGTCCCGGGGCAGCAGCGGTCCCAGCGCGTCGCCGGCTGTCCGCTCCGGCTTCAGCCAGCCGGTCATCCGCTCGCCAAGCGCGCCGGCGTACTCGATGCGGCGCATGGCCTGGTCGGCGCTGAGCCAGGCATCGGCGCGGTCGGGCCAGCCCTTCGGCGTCGGCGCCGACCATGGCGCCTGGCCGAAAAGTTCCAGCGCGCTGACCACCCACTTGTTGACCTTGCGGATGCCCGTGGCGCGCAGGCTGGAGATCAGCAGGTCGTTTGGCGTCTTCAGCTTGGTGAGCGGCGTCCAGGCGCTGCGCAGGCCGATCAGGCCGCGATACACGGTCGGCAGGTCGCCGCCGCTTTCTGACCAGACGCGGACGAGGTAGTCGAGGTCGGCCGGATCCGGCCGATCCGCGACGAAATGACGGAGCAGCCGGGCGCAGACATGGCGCGCGGTCGCCGGATGCCGGGCCAGATCGCGCAGCGCCGCTTCGGCCTGACCGGCGCCGTCGTCGGCATAGCGCCGTCCGAGCAGCGTCTTCGCGCCCGGCTGATGGGCGCGGGCATAGAACCAGAACGCGCCGGGTTGCCGTTCCCGGTCGGGCCGGCCGACGCTCCAGCCGGTCAGCATCAACGCCAGCGCTTCGACGTCGGCCTGGCTGTAGCCGCCGTCCGCGCCCAGGGTGTGAAGCTCCAGGATTTCGCGAGCCAGGTTCTCGTTCATGCCCTTGCCAAGGCGGCGGCCGGCCTCGGAGCGCGGACCGATCGAGAGCACATTGTCGAGGTAGAAGATCATGCCCGGATGACGCACCGCCGCCACCAGCAGATCCTCGAACCGGCCCATGATGTGAGGCCGGATCGCTTCCCGTTCGAAACCGCCGGCCAGGCCCAACAGGACCGCCTTGCGCGCCGAGACGGTGAAATGGTTCGACCAGAAATGGACCAGCCGTTCGCGGAAGGGCGTGTCCGTCAGTACCGCCGCACGGGTGCGCAGCATCGCCTCCTGCAGGAACAGCATGCGGAAATCGTTCTTGAACAGGCGGATGACGCCTGGGTTGCCGCCGCTGCGCCGGGCGCGCATGAAACGGCTCAGCATCGCCGCGCTCTGCGGCAGGCCGGTGAGCGGCTCCGGCGTTGCGGAATCCGGCGCGAGTTCGGCCAGCAGGCTGCCCTGAGGGTCGCCCGCGCGCCGTTCGATCTCGCCGGGCCGCGGGCCGTATCCGAACCGGATGGCCGCGACCGCGCCCATGGGCATTGTCATGGATTCAACCCCTCACGCCTGCGGGCGATTGAATCCCAACGGCTTTGCGATGTCGACAGTGCGATGCCTGCCGACGAGGCGGTGGAATCGAAACGGGGCGGCAACCTTCCGGCTGCCGCCCCCGATCACATCCATTGCAGCCGCCGCGGTTCGCCTCAGGCCGCGTCGCCGGAGCGGTTCACCTCGACCTGCGGTTTCGAGGCCCGGACCGGCGGAATCTGGTCGTCGGCCAGTTCCGGCATGTATTTCTTCCGCTTCATCGCGGCCTCGATGTAAGGCTTCAGTTCCTCGGCCTTCCGGGCCAGACGTTCCGACGCCTGGTCCTTGAAGTCCGGCAGCACCTCGTCGGCGAACATGTTCAGCGACCGGCAGATCTCGTCGTGGGTGTTCCGGCCGGCCTGCTGCAGGAAGATGATCTGGTCGACGCCCGCATCCTCGTAGTTGCGGATGTGGGCGCGGAAGTCGTCCGGCGTGCCGATGCCCGGCGCGTGCATCAGGTCGCGGCCCTTCTTCGCGGCGTCGATCATCTCCTCGCTGCCGACCTTGCGCTCGGCCTGGAAGTCCTCCCAGATCCGGGTGCGGCCGGGGATCGTGTCCTCGGCGATCAGCTTGCGCATGGCGTAGGAGAAGAACTCGAAACCCTCCTGGCCCTTGCGGATCGCCTCGCCGCGGTCATGGTCCAGCGAGAAGGCGCTGACCATCGCGATGTTGGCGTTGACCGCGTGGCCCAGCGGCACGCACTGATCGGACTTGATGATGTCGTAGTAGATGTCGGCCCAGGTCTTCGCTTCGTCCGGATCGACGAAGGAGAATGCCAGCGCGCCGATACCGTTCTGCGCCGCGACCTTGATGGTGTCGCGGTTGGTGCAGGCCATCCACATGGGCGGATGCGGCTTCTGCAGCGGCTTCGGCACCACATTGCGGCAGGGGAAGGAGAAGTTCTCGCTCTCGTAGCCGGGATAGGGCGTCATCACCATCATGTTGGCGACCTGCTCGGCGGCCTCCAGCGACATGGCGCGCTTCTTCTTGGCCGGAATGCCGAAGCCGTGCAGTTCCAGCCGCGTGGCGCCCTCGCCGATGCCGAACTGCGCGCGCCCGCTGGAGACCAGATCCAGCGAGGCGATGCCTTCGGCCGTGCGGGCCGGATGATTGTAGTTCGGGATCACCTGGCGGATGCCGTGGCCCAGCTTGATGTTCTTTGTCCGCCCCGCGGCGGCGGTCAGGAAGACCTCCGGCGAAGCGCAGTGGGAATACTCCTCCAGGAAGTGATGCTCGACGGCCCACGCGTAGTCGATGCCCAGCCGGTCGGCGAGTTCGACCTGCTCCAGCGCTTCCTGGAACAGCCTGTGCTCGTCGCCCTCGTTCCATGGCTTGGGCAGTTGCAGTTCGTAGAAAACCCCGAATTCCATTGTCTCTCCTCCCGGTACGTTTGAATGCGTTGGACGCGAGGGTATCAATCTTGACCCGACGGTAGAAGCGCGTGCTTGCAGTCGCGTCCGGCGGGAACCAATCTTGGCCAAACGGGAGGGACGCAAATGACCGATCGACCCAGGGCGCTGCTCTTCGATGTCTTCGGCACGGTGGTGGACTGGCGCGGCTCGATCGCTGCGGAAATCGACCTGATGACGGCGGCGCGGGGCTGGGGCGTCAGCGGCCACGACTTCGCGCTCGCCTGGCGCAATCTCTATCAGCCGGCCATGGCGCGCATCCGCGACGGCGGCCGCGGCTTCGTGAAGCTTGATGTGCTCCACCGCGAGAACTTGGAGCAGGTGCTGAAGGATTTCGGCATCGACGACATGACCGGGGCGGAGAAGGCCGAACTGAACCGGGTCTGGCACCGGCTCGACCCCTGGCCCGACGCCGTGGGCGGGCTGAACCGCCTCAAGAGCCGCTTCATCCTGGCGACCTGTTCCAACGGCAACATTTCCCTGATGGTGAACATGGCCAGGCGCGCCGGGCTGCCATGGGACGTGATCCTGGGCGCGGAGGTTGCGCGAGCCTACAAGCCGCAGCGCGAGGCCTATCTGAACTCCGCCGCCGCTCTGGATCTGGAGCCGGGCGAATGCTGCATGGTTGCCGCCCATAACGACGATCTCGCCGCGGCGCAGTCCTTCGGGCTGAAGACCGCCTATGTCGAAAGGCGCAGCGAGTTCGATGCCGGCGGCACCGAGCCCCGGCCGGCCACCGGCGACTGGGACTGGATCGCTGCCGACTTCCGCGACCTGGCCGATCAGCTCGACTGCTGAGCGCTCAGCCGCCGCTCTCGGCGATCACCGCGCAGGCAATGCGGGCCCCCGCGGCGCCCGATGGCTGGCTCTCGTAATCATCGGGACCTGAATGGATCATCAGGGCCGAACCGTCCCGGTCGAGCAGTGCGCCGTCGCCGGATTCCGTCAGTTGCACGCGGCTGTTCAGGACCTCGACGTTCAGGACGCCGTCGCTGCCGACATGCACGTTCGGCATGTCGCCCGGGTGCGGGCCGTCGTCGGCGTGAAAACCGTGGCTGGCGCCGTCGGCCAGATGGCCGCCGGCGGTCTTGAAGCCAGCGGCGGGCTCGCACTTGCCGGTCTCGTGAATGTGGAAGCCATGGGCGCCGGCCGGCAGCCGCTGGGCCTTCGCCGTCAACAGGACGCCGCCCGAGACCGGTTTCACGGTGATCTGGCCGATTCGCTGACCGTCGCCGTTCACGAGGTCGGCAGTGCGCGCCTCGTTGGCGGCCGCCGGCGACGCCGCCAGCAGGATGCCCGCCGACAGGCCGATGAGCGTGCCTTTCAGGTTCATGATTGTCGCTCCACGTCGATCTGGATCATGCAGCCGGGCCGCCGCGGCATTCGGGTGACCCGGTTCCCCGAGCACGTGGCGACGCGGTTTCCGGGCCGCAAGGCGTGACCTCAGACGACGCCGTAGACCACCGCCAGCAACACGGCGCCAAGCGCCAGTCGGTAGATCACGAAGGGGGCATAGCCCGACCGCCTGAGCCAGGCCATCATCAGAGCGATGGCGGGCAGGGCGGTCAGGAACGCCAGGCCCATGGCCATCAGCACGCCGCGGCCCAGCGACAGGTCGCCGCTCTCGTAGATCTCCTTCAGGCTGTGGCCGCCTGCGGCCAGGATCGCCGGGATCGAGAGCAGGAGCGAGAACCGTGCCGCTTCGGCCCGCTCGAAGCCGAGCAGGCGCCCCGCCATCATTGTCATGCCGGCGCGGCTGGCGCCCGGCACAAGCGCGATGACCTGAAACAGTCCGATCATGAGCGCGCTGCCCCAGCCCATGTGCTCCATCTTGCGGATGGTCATGCCGACGCCGTCGGCCAGCCAGAGCAGCAGGCCGAAGACGATGGTCGCCCAGGCGACCATTTCCAGGGAGCGGAACATCGCCGTGCGATCGAGCCACACCAGCACGCCGCCGGCCACGATGATCGGAATCGTGCCGACCAGAAGGTTCAGGAACAGGCGGCTGTTCGCGGTGTTGCGCAGCGCCAGCGCCTGGAAGAATCCGCCGATCACGCGGCCCACCTCCCGCCAGCAGTAGATGATGACCGCGGCAAGCGTGCCGACATGGACCGCCGCGTCCACCTTCACGCCCTGGTCGGGCCAGCCCAGCAGGTTCGACGTCAGATACAGGTGGCCCGAAGAGCTGATCGGCAGGAACTCGGTGATCCCCTGGACCAGGGCGATGATGATGAGTTGAAGGTCGGTCAACGCTTCGATCCCGCGGTCGATTGCCTGAGATGGCCGGAACGTGTCTTATCAGAGCGCCACTGAATGGCGAAGGTCTTTGCGCGGCGGAATCGGCGATCCTGGATGACGACCCTCTATCACTACTGGCTGTCGCAGGGGAGCCGGTTCATCCGGCTGCTGCTGGCGGAGAAGGGAATCGGATTCGATCTCGCCCTGACGAAGCCGTGGGCGCCGGGCGAGAGCTTCCTGTCGCTGAATCCGTCGGGCTGGCCGCCGGTGCTGGCTCCGGGGGGCGGCGTACCGGCGCTGGCGGACGCCCGCGCCATCGCCGAGTATATCGACGAACGTCACCCTCAGCCGGTCATGCTCGGCCAGAACGCCGTCGCCCGCGCCGAAGTGCGCCGGCTGGTGGGCTGGTTCGACTACAAGTTCGCCGTCGAGGTTTCCGACACGCTGCTGTTCGAGCGGCACTACCGCGGGATGATCCGCGCCGGGGCGCCGGATCCGACGGCGATCCGGACCGCGCGCACGAACATCCGTTTCCATCTCGACTATATCGGCCACCTCTCGGAGCGGCGGCGCTGGCTTGCCGGCGACGAGATGAGTCTTGCGGACCTCATGGCGGCGGCACATCTGTCGGTCGTCGACTATCTGGGCGAGGCGCCCTGGGACGAATTTCAGGAGGCGCGGCAGTGGTACAGCCGAATGAAGTCCCGGCCGTCGTTCCGTCCGCTGCTGGCGGACCGCGTCGCGGGGCTGGCGCCGCCGGCGCATTATGACGATCTCGATTTCTGATCCGGCTGGCCTGAAGGCGGCGATCCGGACGCGCGCGCTCGACCTGGGCTTTGCCGAGACCGGCGTCACCGCGCCCGCCGGAATCGCCCTGGCGGGCGAGCGCCTGGACGCGTTCCTGGCGGCCGGCCGGCAGGGCGACATGGACTGGATGGCCGAGCGCGCCGCCTGGCGCCGCGACCCGGCGGCGCTGTGGCCGGCGGCGCGGTCGATCGTGATGCTGGCGACGAACTACGGACCCGACCACGATCCGCTGGCCTTGCTGGACCATCCCGGGCGCGGCGCGGTTTCGGCCTATGCCGCGCGCCGGGACTATCACGATGTGGTCAAAAAGCGCCTGAAGGCCCTCGGCCGCTGGCTTGTCGATGAAACAGGTTGCGAAATCAAGGTGTTCGTGGATACGGCGCCCGTGATGGAGAAGCCCCTGGCCGCCGCGGCAGGCCTCGGCTGGCAGGGCAAGCACACCAATCTGGTCAGCCGCAGCGCCGGCTCCTGGACCTTTCTCGGCGCCATCTTCACGACCATCGACCTGCCGCCGGACGAAGCAGGGGGAGACCATTGCGGCGCCTGCCGGCGGTGCCTCGACGTCTGCCCGACCGACGCCTTTCCCGCGCCCTATCAACTCGACGCGAACCGCTGCATCGCCTATCTGACCGTGGAGCACCGCGGGCCGATCCCGCATGAATTCCGTGCGGCGATCGGTAACCGGATCTTCGGCTGCGACGACTGCCTGGCCATCTGTCCGTGGAACAAGTTCGCGAAGGTTTCCCGAGACGACCGGCTGGCGATGCGGGAGGAGATCCTGAATGCGCCGCTGGCGGAGCTGCTGGAACTCGACGACGCCGCCTTCCGGCGCATGTTCGCGCAGACGCCTGTCAAGCGGCTCGGGCGGGACCGCTTCCTGCGCAATGTCCTGATCGCAGCGGGCAATGCCGGCGACGAGTCGCTGTCGACACGTGTAGAGGTTCTGCTGGACGACGCTTCGCCGCTGGTGCGCGGCGCGGCGGTCTGGGCGCTGTCCCGTATCGGCGGTCCGGGTCGCCTGGCCGCCGCCCGCGCCCGTTGCGAACCCGTCGAGCGTGACGCCGACGTTCTGGCGGAGTGGTCGCGGCTCTAGTCGCCGTGTTCCAGCTCGAGTTCTTCGAGCAGGCGGCGCGCTGACTCGGCCCAGGAGGCTTCGGGATCGCGGGCGACCAGGCCGGTCAGGTCGTCGCGCGCCCCGTCCATGTCGCCGCCGCGGGCCCGCGCCCGAGCGCGCTCCATGATGGCGTGCGGATTGTCCGGCGCCAGCGCCAGGGCGGTGGCGGTGTCCTCCTCGGCGCCGGCGAAATTGCCGCTGCTCCGCCGGATCATGGCGCGCACGGCATAGGCCTCGACCATCAGGTCGTTGAGCTGGATGGCGCGGCTCGCCGACTGCTCTGCGGGCCCGAAGCGGTCCTGTCCGGCCAGCAGCAGCGCGCGGTCCAGATGGAGCGCAGGGTTCTCGGGCTGCCATGCCAGCGCCTGCTCCAGCGCCCTGAGCGCCTTGTCCTCGGCCTGGCCCAGCGTCCACATGGCCGCAGCCTGGCCCATGACCTCCGCAGCGGCGCGGCTGTCGGATTTGGCCAGTTCGTCGGCCAGCGTCTGCAGCTGGGCGCCGGCGATCCGGTGCTGGCCATTGGCGGCATAGGCCACCGCGGTGCAGTGCCTTGCGGGAACCCCGCCGCCGACGTCGCGCCATTGTAATGCGGACTGGAGCCCCTTCTCGGCGTCGGCCCTGACGGCTTCGAGGCAGCGGGTGTAGCTGTCGACCTGCTGCGCCAGTGAGGACGCGAAGGGCAGGGCGAGTGCGGCGAGGATGGCGATTGTGCGAAGCATCGGAAACCGATAGCGAAGAGGGGAACCCCTCGCAACAACCGGCGGAGGCCGCCTTGCACATATTTTCCTTCGGCCACGGCTATTCGGCGCGCGCCTTGCGCCGGCGTCTGCCCGGTGTGCGCTGGAGCGCGACGGCGCGGACGGCGGAAAGCCGCAAGGAACTGGAAGCCGAGGGCATCGCGGCATGGGACTTCGACGGCGCCGCGCCGCTGGCCGGCGACGCCCTGGACGGCGTCACGCACATCCTGGCCTCGGTTCCGCCCGACGGGGAAGGCGACCCGGTCGTTCGCTGTTGCGCCGAACAGATCAGGGCCTGCGCCGGGCTGCGCTGGATCGGCTATCTGTCGACCACCGGCGTCTATGGCGATCGCCAGGGCGGCTGGGTCGACGAGCGCAGCGAACTGCGTCCGGCAGGTGAGCGCGGCGCGCGGCGGGTGCAGGCGGAACTGGACTGGCTGGGCCTTTCGGGCGGCATCGACGGGCCGGCGGTGCAGATCTTCCGGCTGGCCGGCATCTACGGGCCGGGCCGGAGCCAGTTCAATGCCCTGCGCGATGGCAGCTCGCGCCGGATCGTCAAGCCGGGTCAGGTGTTTTCGCGCATACATATCGATGACATAGCGGCCGTTCTTGAGGCATCGATTGAACAACCGCGCGATGGCGGCGTCTACAATGTCTGCGATGACATGGCCGCCCCGCCCCAGGACGTGGTGGCATTCGCGGCGGAACTTCTGGGGATGGATCCGCCGCCCGAAGTGCCTTTCGAAGAGGCGGAGATGAGCCCGATGGTGCGCAGCTTCTACGGGGAAAGCAAGAAGGTCCGCAATGACCTGATCAAGCAGGAGCTTGGCGTGAAGCTTCGTTATCCGACCTACCGCGAGGGGTTGCCGGCGGTACTGGCTGCGGAGCAGCGATCAGACTGAGATCGCGGCCGCCAGCTCGTCGACCGTGGCGCAGAGCAGGGCGATGTCGCCCGGCTCGGACAGGCGGTGATCGCCCGATTTCGAGAAGCTGATGCGGACATCCTGGCTGCGGATCTGCCGCGCGATGTCCAGCGAGCGCTGCCAGGGCACGTCCGGGTCGGCCATGCCGTGCAGCAGCCGCACGGGCTGGGCGATCTCGACCGGTTCTTCGGCCATCACGAAATTCGCCTCGCCATCCTCGATCAGGCGCCGGGTGATGACATAGCCCGTCGGGTCGTAGTCGGAAGCAATGCGGACCCGGCCGGTCTCGCGGCATTCGGCCTGCTGTTCCGGGGTAAGTTTGTCCCACATGCCGGGCGTGAAGTCGGGCGCGGCGGCAATGCCGACCATGGCCGCGACCCGTTCGGGCTGCGCGAGGGCGAGCTTCATCGCGATCCATCCGCCCATGGAGGAGCCGACGACGATCTGCGGTCCGCTGGTCAGTTCGTCCAGCACGGCGGCGGCATCCTCGGCCCAGCGGGTGATGCAGCCCTTTGCGGCGAAGTCTCCGCTGCTTTCGCCGTGGCCGAGATAGTCGAAGCGTACGAAAGCCCGGCCGCGGGCCCGGCAATGCGCTTCGAGGGCCGTCGCCTTGGTGCCAGTCATGTCCGACATGAAACCCCCGCAGAACAACACGCCGGGGTTATTCCCATTCAGTTTGTGATAGGCGATGCTCTCGCCGTCGGGCCTCGCCAGTCGACCGGGCGCGCGTTCGTTCATCGGATTGGGGCCGTTGTCATGTTGCTGTCAGAGTGCCGGGACCGAAGCATGTCCGGGAATCCGCCGCAAGGCCCGAGCGATGACTGACCCCGGCCTGACGGTCCTCCAGGTGCTGCCGGCGTTGGAGACCGGCGGCGTCGAGCGCGGCACAGTGGACATGGCTGAGGCGCTGGTCGCTGCGGGTCACCGTGCGCTGGTCGTGTCCACAGGCGGCTCGATGGTCCGCCAGTTGACGCGCGTGGGCGCCGAGCACGTGGAACTGCCCGTGCGCTCCAAGAACCCGCTGGCGATATGGCGCAACATCGAACGGCTGGCCCGCCTGATCGAGACCGAGAACGTGGATCTGGTGCACGCCCGCTCCCGCGCGCCGGCCTGGAGCGCGATGTACGCGGCGCGGCGCACGAACAGACGCTTCGTGACCACGGTCCATGGCGCCTATGGTGTCGGCAACCGTTTCAAGCGCGCCTACAACAGCGTGATGGTGCGCGGCGACCGGGTCATCGCGATTTCGGAGTTCATCCGCGACTATGTCATCGAACGGTACCCGGAATCGAAACCCGCGCGCGTCGTGGTGATCCCGCGTGGCGTCGATCTGGACCTGTTTCATCCGGGCGACGTGCCGGCGGCGCGGCTGATCCAGCTCTCGGAACTGTGGTCCCTGCCCGACGGGGCGCCAGTGATCCTGCTGCCGGGCCGGCTGACCCGGCTGAAGGGACAGCCCGTGCTGATCGAGGCCCTGTCGCTGATCGCCAACCGGGACGCGGTGGCGGTCTTCGTCGGCGGCGATCTGGGCCGCGACGCCTACAAGGCGGAGCTGCGGCAGATGGCGGAACGCTTCGGGGTTGCCGACCGGGTCTGGTTCGTCGGCGCCTGCCGCGACATGCCCGCGGCCTATTCGATCGCCAGCGTGGTGGTCTCGGCCTCGACCCAGCCCGAGGGCTTCGGCCGCATCGCCGTCGAGGCGCAGGCCATGGGGCGGCCGGTGATCGTCACCGATCATGGCGGCAGCCGAGAGACCGTGGCGCCCGGCGAGACCGGCTGGCGCGTGCCGCCGGGCGACGCGCGCGCCATGGCCACCGCCCTGGACGAGGCGCTGGCGATGAACCAGCCCGAACGGGACGCACTGGCCGCACGCGCAGTCGCGCACGTCAAGGCCAACTACACCAAGGAACTGATGTGCCGCCGGACCCTGGACCTCTACCGGGACCTGCTCGCGCAGCGGGATTAGGCGCCGCATCGCCGGCGAGAAGGGAGCACTCGATGAGCGTGAACAGGCAGGTGGTCATCCGTGAACTGCCGCAGGGCGAGTTGAAGCCGGAGCATTTCGAACGCCGCGAAGGCGAAATGCCCTCCATCGCCGAGGGCGAGGTCCTGGTGAAGACGATCCTGATGTCGATCGACGCCGCGAACCGGGCCTGGATGCAGGGCGCGACCTACCGCGATGCGGTGAAGGCAGGCGATGTCATGCACACCTACGCCATCGGCGAGGTGGTCGAATCGAAGGCGGACTCGCTCGCCGCCGGCGATATCGTGGCGACGGAATCCGGCTGGGCCGAATACGCCGCGGTCCGCGCCGGCGCAGCCGAGAAGCTGCCGGCCCTGCGGCCGCTCTCGCATCTGCTGTCGGTCTACGGGATAGCGGGCAAGACCGCCTATCACGGGCTGGTGGGCGTCGGCCGGCCGAAGGCGGGCGAGACCGTTGTCGTCTCCGCCGCCGCCGGATCGGTCGGCATCTTTGTGGGCCAGATCGCGAAGGCGCTCGGGTGCCGGGCGGTGGGCATCGCCGGCGGCAGGGAGAAATGCGACTGGGTGGTCGACGAATTGGGCTTCGACGCCTGCGTCGACTACCGCGCCGGCAACCTGTTCCGCGAGTTGAAGGCGGCCTGTCCGGATGGCGTGGACATCTATTTCGACAATGTCGGCGGACAGATCCTGGAGACCGTCCTGTTCCAGATGAACGAAAAGGGCAGGGTGGTCTGCTGCGGCGCGGTGAGCCAGTACGACACCACGTCGCCCAGCGGGCCGCGCAACCTGCCCGGCCTGGTTGTGGTGAAGCGCCTGCGCATGGAGGGCTTCATCGTCATGGACTTCGCCGACGATGACGACAGCGCGCTGGCCGATCTCCGCCGGTGGGTCGAGGCGGGGAAGGTGAAGGTGGTCGAGGACGTCGTCGACGGCCTGGAGAACGCACCGGGCGCGCTCATCGGCCTGCTGGCCGGCGAGAACCGCGGCAAGCGCATGGTGCGGGTCGCGCCGGACCCGGTCTAGATTCAGTCGTCGCGGCGGATATGCCGCGTCAGCCGCCGCTCCAGCCGGTCCCAGACAAGACGCAGCGCCTCGACGATCGCCAGGTAGAACAGCGCCGCCCAGATATAGGTCTGGAAGTCGTAGGTGCGCGAGAAGGCGCGCCGGGTTTCCCCCATCAGGTCCAGCACGGTGATGATGGCGACGATGGCGGAGCCCTTGATCATCAGGATGATCTCGTTGCCATAGGGCCGGAGGGCCACGATCAGCGCCTGGGGCAGGATGATCTTGCGGAAGGTCGTCCAGCGCCGCAGGCCCAAGGACTGCGCCGCTTCCCACTGGCCCTTCGGCACGCTCTCGATGGCGCCGCGCAGGATCTCCGCCTGATAGGCGGCCGTGTTCAGCGTGAAGGTGAAGACCGCGCAGTTCCAGGGCTCGCGGAAAAATGTCCACAGACCGGCCTGCCGCAACTCGTCCACGAAGACGCCGGCGCCGTAGTAGACGAGGAAGATCTGCGCCAGCAGCGGCGTGCCGCGGAAGAAGTAGACATAGGCGAAGGCCGCCCAGCCGGCGGCGCGGTTCGGTGACATGCGCCCGAGCGCGACCGGCAGCGAAAGCATCGCACCCAGAACCACCGACAGGCCGACGAGCTGGACCGTCACCCAGAGGCCCGAGAGGTACTTCGGCGCATATCTGGCGAAAAAGTCCGTGTCCCAGCTGTCGACCAGAAACGCAATGATTCCAAGGCCCAGCAAGCCGAGCAGCGTGATGACGGCGTAGCCCAGAGCGCGTTCGCCGCGCGCTTGGCGTCGCCGGGGCGGCGGCGCAGGCCGGGGCGCGATGGTGTCGTTCGTCCAGGCGCCGCTCATGTCCGCTGCTCCGACCGCGTTGCCCAGCGGTGGATTCCGCCGATGGCGACGGAAGAGAGCAGCGCGAGAACGAGGTAGAGCAGGCACGCCGTGCCGAAGAACAGGAAGGCGTCCTTGGTCACGCGGGCCGCTATTCCCGTCTGGCGGATGATGTCGGAAAGCCCGATGACCGAGACCAGGGCGGTTTCCTTCAACAGAATCATCCACAGGTTCGTCAGGCCGGGCAGCGCAATCCGGATCAGTTGCGGCAGGATCACCAGCCGCATCGTCGTGACGCGCCCCAGGCCCAGCGCATAGGCCCCTTCGTACTGTCCCCGGGGTATGGCGCGAAAGGCCGACAGGAAGACTTCGGAGGCGAAGGCGGAAAAGACCATGCCCAGCGCCGCCATGCCGGCGACGAAACTGTTGATCTCGATCGCCGTCTCGGCGCCGAACAGGCGGGCCAGTTCCTGGATGCCGATCTGGGCGCCGTAGTAGACGAGGAACAGCGTCAGCAGCTCCGGCAGGCCGCGGAAGACGGTGGTGTAGATTCCGCCGGCCAGGCGGAGCGTCGCCTCGCTCGACTGACGCGCAAGGGCGACCAGGAATCCGAGCGCGAGGCCCAGAGGCAGCGTCGCCAGCGCGAGCGAGACAGTGACGCCGACACCGGAAAGGATCTCGTCGCCCCAGCCGTCGGCGCCGAAGGCGAGAAGCTCGAGCTTCTCAGGCATTCAGTCGAATGGCAGCGGGGAAAGGGAGGCGGGTCGGCCGGCCATGCCAGCCCCGACCCGCCTGCTCCGGTCTAACCGCCATAGGCGTCGAAGGTGAAGTACTTGTCGTTGATTTCCTTGTACCTGCCATTGGCTCGGATCGCCTTGATAGCGGCGTTGAAGCGCTCGGCCAGGTCGGTCTCGCCCTTGCGCACGGCGATGCCTGCGCCCTCGCCGTGGATCTCCGGTACCGGCTTGATGGTGCCCACGATCCTGCAGCAGGCGCCGTCCTCGCTGTTGACCCACTCCTCCAGCACCGTGACGTCGTCGGTCACGGCGTCGAGCCGGCCATTGGCGAGGTCCAGCTTGTACTCGTCGGCGGTCGGGTACATGCGCAGGTCGGAATCGGTGTAGGTCGCCTCGGCGTAGTTGGAATGCGTCGTCGAGGACTGGGCGCCGACGGTCTTGCCGGCAAGGGCCCGGGCGTCGACGCCGGTGATGTCGGAATCCTTCGGCACCGCGATGGCGGGCGGCGTGTTGTAGTACTTCTCGGTGAAGTCGACCTTCTTCCTGCGCTCGTCGGTGATCGACATGGAGGCGATAATGGCGTCGAACTTGCCTGCCTGCAGGGCCGGGATGATGCCGTCCCAGTCCTGGGTGACGAAGACGCATTCGACCTTCATCTCGTCACAGAGCGCATTGGCGATGTCGATGTCGAAGCCGACAAGCTTGCCGTCGGCAGTGAGGTTGTTGAACGGGGGGTAGGCGCCCTCCGTGCCGATGCGCAGGGGTTCGGCCTGGGACGCGCCGGCGGCGACCGTCATGGCGACGGCGGCGGCGGTGAGGGTCAGGAACCTTCTCATGTCTCGCAATTCCTTCGGGTTCGGGGTTGTCGGCGCGAGCCTCGGCGGTGCGCGCCATTGGCGGCTATCCCATGAACTTTCCGGCCCGTTGACAACCGAAATCCGCGATGACCTTGCGTCAGTGCCGGATCGCCCGGTCGATCAGGGCGATGAGCGCTTCGGCAAGGTCTGCGGCGTCGCGGTCGGTGACCAGCTTCAGGTTGCCCTCCGCGCCCAGCGAGAAGATGCCGTGCAGTCCCGCCCAGATCACGCGGGCGACCACCGCGGGCGGGTAGGGGAAGTCGCCGGGCAGCCGCGCGACCGCGCGCTCCACCACCGCCAGGCCGTCGTTGAGCTTGGCGACGTACCAGTCGGGCGCCGCCCCCGGGTCGGAAAGGGAGTAGTCGAAGACCGCCTGCCAGCGGTGCCGGTTCTGTTCCACGAAATCTCGGTAGATGGCCAGCAGGGCGCGAAGGTCGGGCTCGGCGCCGTTCCGTTCGGCCGCGGATAGGGCGGCCACCAGGTCGTCGATGGTGCCGGCGTTGACCCGCATCATCAGTTCGTCGGCGCTGTCGAAGACATTGTAGAGCGTGCCCGGCGAATAGCCGATGTCCCGGGCGATGCCCCGCAGCGTGACCTTGTCCAGCCCGGCGTTCTCGATCTTCGCGCGGGCGGCGGCGACCGCCATCGCCCGGATTTCGTCGTGGGTATGGTCGGACCTGCGCGCCATGGCGTGCCTCCGTTTCGGTTCCGGGGCGTTGTGTGCCACGCGCGGCGGAAAATTTCACGGAAAAAATATACAGTGTTCAAAAATATTATTGAACGTCGTTCAAAAATGCCTATCCTGTGTTTTGAACGCTGTTAAATATCCGGGGGGATATGATGAACCTTCAGCCGAACGACACCACGGGCCAGGCCGGTAGCACCGGTTCGGCCGAGACCTTCGAAGCCGGGCTGCGCAAGGCCGCCCGGCAGCCCGAGACCGCACAGGCCGACGTTCTGCGCCGGATCCTTGCGCGCAACGCGGAGACCGTCATGGGCCGCCGTCATGGCTTTGCCGGGATCGAGGACGCCGAGTCCTACCGCCGTGCGGTGCCGGTGCACGAGTTCCACGCCCTGCGTCCGATGATCGAGATGCAGCGCGCCTCCGGTCAGCCCGTGCTTTCGGCGGACCGCCCGGTCACCCACCTGCCGGCGTCCGGCGCCGTCCGGCGCTGCGACCGTGTTCCGCTTGTCGCCGGCGATCTGGCGTACAGGGCGCAGGCCCGCGAGGTGGCGCAACGGGCGCTGGCGCGGGAAAGCGGGTTCGCCACCGGCCGCGTGCTGGATCTCGGCGCACTCGCGGGGACGACGGGGGCGGATCACCTACCGGGCCTGAGTCAGATCCTCGACCTGGAAGCGCGCGCTTATATCCTCGCCTTGCTCTGGCTCGGCCATCGCGACGTCACCGGCATCGACGCCGGCCGTCTGGAGAGTCTGGACCTGCTGCAGGGTGTTCTCGGGCGCCATGGCGAGCGGCTGCTGGCGGATCTGGAAACCGGGGAGGTGAGCATCGCCGACCGTTTGCCGTCGGGCCTCGCCGCCGCCGCGCGCGATGCGATCGCGCCGGACGACGGGCGTATCGAAGAGCTGTCTCTGGTGATGGCGCAGGAAGGCGTTTTGAGCGTGGCGTCGGTCTGGCCGTCGCTGACGGTCGTCGCCGCCGATCTCACGGCCGACGATTCCGGGCGGCCGGCCTGGCTGCCCATCCGGGTGCGCATCGTCGACACCGGCTGCGAGCTGAGCGAGGTCCGGGCCACTGTCGCCATGGGCCTGGGCGAGACCTTCCTGCCCCTGCTCACCGAAGCCTATTTCGAGTTCGCCGAGGCCGATGCCGTGCACCCGACGCCGGCGGCGTTCCTGGGTCTCTACGAGATCCGCCCCGGGCAGGATTATCAGGTCTTCGTCACGACCATGTCCGGGCTATATCGTTACCGCCTGAAGGCCACGGTGCGGGTCGACGGCCATGTCGGCCGCTGCCCGACGCTGCGGGTGCGCCGTCACGATCTGCAGGCGAAGCTGGCGGAACAGGCGCGGCTGCAGGCATCACAGGCCAACGCCGCAGCCGGCGAGGCGCTGGACGCCGCCTTCGCCGATCCGCCGCGTTTCACCCTGCTGGGCGGGCCACGCAAGGGAACCTTCCGGCTGCTGCTGGAGCATCGCGCCGACGTAGAGCCGCGTCTGGCGGAGATCGCGGCCGCTGTCGACCGGCGGCTGCGCCGGGCGAGCCTGGCCTATGACACGGCGCGGGCGGGCGGGGCCGAGGCAGCCGTGACCGTCGGCTTCCGTGAGCGCCGGCCGGCATCGGCCCGCCAGAGCGCGCAGATGGACTGCAGCGCGGCCTAGAAATTCTCGACGAACGGCCTGAGTTCCACCTCCCAGGACCAGGCATTGCGCGGCTGGTCAAGCACGGCCAGGTAGGTTTGCGCGATCGCGTCGGGATCGAGGAAGGAGTCGGGTTTGCCCTCCGGCTCCTTCCGCGTGTCGGAGCGCACGCCGCCGTCGATGACGAAGTGGGCGACGTGGATGTTCTTCGGCGACAGTTCCCGCGCCAGCGACTGGCAGAGGCCGCGCAGGGCGAACTTGCCCATGGCGAAGCTCGACGAGTTGGGATAGCCTTTCACACTGGCTGAGGCGCCGGTGAAGAAGATCGCGCCATGCCCCTGATCCAGCATGCGTTTCGCCGCCTGCTGCGCCACCAGAAAGCCGCCGAAGCCGGAGATGCGGATGGCCTTTTCAACGTCGGCCGGGTCGAGCTCCGCGATGCCGCCGCGCGCCCGGCTGGAGGCGTTGTAGAGCACGAGATCGACACCGCCCATCTCCCGGTCCGCGGCCTGGAACAGCGCCGCGACCGAGGCCGGATCGCCGGCGTCGCAGCTTTCCGTCAGCGCCCCGGTTTCCCCGGCGAGGTCCGCCAGCTTGTCGGTATTCCGCGCCGCCAGCATGACCTGCGCCCCGCGCGCCGCGAGACCCTTTGCGAAGCTGGCCGAGATGCCCTTGCCCGCGCCGACGATCAGCGCCCGTTTCACATCCATGATTCCATCCCCTCGGAATTGCCGTCGGTTCGATGTATGGCACTGGCGCGGATAGTCACGCGCAGCCCGCCACTTGATCGCCCGCGCGGCCGGCGTAGGTTGAACGAAAGGCGTTCGGGAGGGCTTCGATGAACGACATGGCGAACCGCTGGCAGTTCTGGATCGACCGGGGCGGCACCTTCACCGACATCGTCGGCCGCAGGCCCGACGGCTCGGTGGTGACCCACAAGGTGCTCTCCGAGAATCCCGACCGCTACAAGGACGCCGCGCTGCAGGGCATCCGCGACCTGCTGGGCCTGGAGGCCGGCGATCCGATACCCGACGCCGGGATCGAGGCGGTGAAGATGGGCACTACGGTCGCCACCAACGCGCTGCTGGAGCGCAAGGGCGACCGCTGTCTGTTCATTACGAACAAGGGTTTCGCCGATGTTCTTCGCATCGGATATCAGAACAGGCCGAAGCTTTTCGCGCTGAAGATCGAGCTGCCGGAAATGCTCTACGAACGCGTCGCCGAGGTGCCGGGCCGCGTCGACACCAACGGCGAGGAACTGGAGCCGCTGGACGAGACGGCGGCGCGCCAGGCGCTGCAGGCCGCCTTCGACGACGGCATCCGCGCCGTCGCCATCGTCTTCATGCACGGCTTCCGCTTCACCGCCCACGAGGAACGGGTGGCCGAGATCGCCCGCGAGACCGGCTTCACCCAGGTCTCCACCAGCCACGGCACCAGCCCGCTGATGAAGATCGTCAGCCGCGGCGACACCACGGTGGTCGACGCCTATCTCTCGCCGATCCTGCGCCGCTATGTCGACCAGGTGGCGGGCGAACTGGGGGACGCGCGGCTGATGATCATGCAGTCCAACGGCGGGCTGACCGATGCGCGCCTGTTCCAGGGCAAGGACGCGATTCTGTCGGGCCCCGCGGGCGGGGTGGTGGGCATGGTCCGCACCGCGGCGATGGCCGGCTTCGACAAGGTCATCGGCTTCGACATGGGCGGCACCTCGACCGACGTCAGCCACTACAACGGCGAGTTCGAGCGCGCCTTCGAGACCGAGGTCGCGGGCGTTCGCATGCGCGCGCCGATGATGCTGATCCACACGGTCGCGGCCGGTGGCGGGTCGATCCTGCATTTCGAGGCCGGACGCTACCAGGTCGGCCCCGATTCGGCCGGCGCCCATCCCGGTCCCGCCTGCTACCGCAATGGCGGCCCGCTGGCGGTCACCGACTGCAATGTCATGCTGGGCAAGCTGCAGCCGGAGCAGTTCCCCGCCGTCTTCGGCCCGAACGGCGACGCGCCGCTGGACGCGGATGTCGTGCAGGAGAAGTTCGCCGCGCTGGCCGACCGCATCGCCCACGAGACCGGCGACCGGCGCAGCCCCGAACAGGTCGCCGCCGGTTTCCTCGACATCGCCGTCGAGAACATGGCCAACGCCATCAAGAAGATCTCGATCCAGCGCGGCTATGACGTCTCGAAATACGTCCTCAACTGCTTCGGCGGCGCGGGCGGGCAGCATGCCTGCCTGGTGGCCGACAAGCTGGGCATCGAGACCGTGCTGCTGCACCCCCATGCGGGCGTGCTTTCCGCCTATGGCATGGGCCTCGCCGACACCCGCGCGCTGCGCGAGAAGACGGTCGAGAAGCCGCTCGCGGCGGAGAACATGGAGGCCATCAAGGCGGTCCATGACGAACTGGCCGGGCAGGCGCGGCGGGAACTGCTGGACCAGGACGTGCCCGAGGCGAAGATCGAGGTCCATCTGGGCGCCCTGATCCGTTACGAGGGCTCCGACACGGCGCTCGCCATCGCCTTCGGCGGGCTGGAGGAGGTGCAGCGGCGCTTCGCCGAGGCCCACCGCCAGCAGTTCGGCTTCGAGAGCCCCGAGAAGACCGTCATCGTCGAGGCCGCCACCGTCGAGGCCGTGGCGCCGGGCGAGGTGATCGAGGACGCGGAATCGGAGACGGGCGAGGGCGCGCCCCAGGCGCTGGCCGAGATGCAGGCCTGGATGGACGGCGACTGGCGCCCAACCGGCGTCTTCGACCGGGAGGCGATGCAGCCGGGCGAGGCCATTGACGGCCCGGCGATCGTCACCGAGGCCACGGCGACCACCATCGTCGAGCCCGGCTGGCGGGCGGAGATGACCGGCAAGCGTCATCTGGTGCTGCGCCGCGTCGAGGCCCGCTCCGGTGCGCGCGCCATCGGCACCGAGGCCGACCCGGTGATGCTGGAGATCTTCAACAACCTGTTCATGAACATCGCCGAGCAGATGGGCGTGGTGCTGGAGCGCACGGCCTATTCGGTCAACATCAAGGAGCGGCTGGACTTCTCCTGCGCCCTGTTCGACGCGGACGGCGAGCTGATCGCCAACGCGCCCCACATGCCGGTCCACCTCGGCTCCATGTCCCAGAGCATCAAGACGGTGATCCGGGAGAACGCGGCCACCATGAAGCCCGGCGACGTCTACATGCTGAACGCGCCCTACAATGGCGGCACGCACCTGCCCGACGTGACCGTGATCGCCCCGGTCTACGACGAGGCGGAGACCGAGGTGCTGTTCTACACCGCCAGCCGCGGCCACCACGCCGACATCGGCGGCAAGACGCCGGGCTCCATGCCGCCGGATTCGAAGACGGTGGAGGAGGAGGGCGTGCTGCTGGACAACGTCCTGCTGGTCGACGGCGGCCGCTTCCGCGAAAGCGAAGTCGTCGAGATCCTGACCTCGGGCAGGTACCCCGCGCGCAACCCGAAGCAGAACCTGGCCGACCTCTCGGCGCAGATCGCCGCCTGCGAGAAGGGCGCGCGGGAGCTGAAAAGGATGGTCGACGATTTCGGCCTCGACGTCGTCCGCGCCTATATGGGCCACGTCCAGGACAACGCCGAGGAATCCGTCCGCCGCGTCATCGACGTGCTGACCGACGGCGCGTTCGAGTATCCGATGGACGACGGTTACGTCATCCGGGTGAAGGTGACCATCGACCGCGAAGACCGCTCGGCGGAGATCGACTTCGCCGGCACCTCGGAGATGCACCCGACCAACTACAACGCCCCCACCTCGGTCGCCATGGCGGCGGTGCTCTACGTCTTCCGCTGTCTGGTGGACTCCGATATCCCGCTGAACGGCGGCTGCCTGAAGCCGCTGCACGTGAAGATCCCGCAGAAGTCCATGCTGCGGCCCGAATACCCGGCCGCCGTGGTCGCCGGCAATGTCGAGACCAGCCAGTGCATCACCGACGCGCTGTTCGGCGCGCTGGGCGTCATGGCGGCGGCGCAGGGGACGATGAACAACTTCACCTTCGGCAATGACCGCTATCAGTACTACGAGACCATCTGCGGCGGCTCCGGCGCCGGTGCGGACTTCGACGGCACCGACGCGGTCCACACCCACATGACCAACACCCGCCTGACGGACCCGGAGGTGCTGGAGTTCCGCTTCCCCGTGATCCTGGAGGACTTCCACATCCGCCGCGGCTCCGGCGGCAAGGGCCGGCACAGGGGCGGCGACGGCACCTTCCGCCGGATGCGCTTCCGGGAGGCGATGACCGCCTCGCTGCTCGGCTCCCACCGCGTCGTGCCGCCCTTCGGCCTGGAAGGCGGCGACAACGGCGAGACGGGGCGCAACTGGGTCGAGCGCAAGGACGGCTCAACGGAGGAACTGGAAGGCCGCGCCATCGCCGAGCTCGAACCCGGCGACGCGATTGTCATCTCGACGCCGAGTGGGGGTGGGTTTGGCAAGCCGGCGTAGCCACATGGCCCGCTGGGGTTGGCTGGGCCGGCCAGCGGGCCTGCTGAATTCTTGCCGACCGCTGAAGTTTCTCCTCGCACCCCGGATCGGGGGTCGGGGCAGGCCCTGGACGGGGGTGACAGCCGGGGGCGTCGAGAGTACCTAATCGCGGACGCGACCAACGGACAGAGCCGCCATGAAATCCTTCGAACGTATCGTCGAGACCCTGCTCTATCAGAGCCGCTGGCTGCTGGCGCCGATCTATCTCGGTCTGTCGGTGCTGATGATCTTCCTTGTCGTGGTCTTCGTGAAGGACCTGATCCACATGGTCCCGCGCCTGCTGGAGATGTCGGAGACGGACGCCATCCTGGCGGCGCTGACCCTGATCGACCTGGCGCTGGTCGCCAGCCTGGTCGTCATGGTGGTGATCTCCGGCTACGAGAACTTCGTCAGCCGCATCGACATCGGGGAGGGCGGCGAACGTCTCGCCTGGGTCGGCAAGCTGGACGCCGGCACGCTGAAGCTGAAGGTCGCGTCGTCCATCGTTGCCATTTCCTCGATCCACCTGCTGAAGGCCTTCATGAACGTGAAGGAGACGCCGTCGGACAAGCTCATGTGGCTGGTGGTCATCCATCTGACCTTCGTCGTCTCGGCCCTGCTGATGGCCTTCATCGAGCGCTACCTCACCGTCCGCAAGGCGGAAGAGCCGCCGAAGACGCCCTGACGCCCGCGGCGCGACGCCGCCCTGCCTGAACGGAGCCGGCGGCGCTGCGGCCGATGTTCTTCGCCGGGCGTCTATTCCACAGGACAGAAGCGGCAAATCGTCCCTTCCATCGGCCTGACACATTCCTATGTCTGATTTCGGGCGTGGCGATGACGCGCCCGGGCGCGTCCGCAGGCACAAAGAAGAACCACGAGGGACACCATGCCAGACGATGCCACGGCCTTGCCGCACGGGGGTCCTGACCCGGAAACGGCGGCCATGACCCCTGAGCGCTACCGGGCCGTGCGGCAGCGGAGCGAGGCGCTGGCCGCGCCGCTCTCGCCGGAGGACCAGGTGGTGCAGGCGATGGAAGACGCCAGCCCCACCAAGTGGCATCTGGGCCATGTGAGCTGGTTCTTCGAGACCTTCGTGCTGCGCCCGCACGCGGCGGACTACCGCCCCTTTGACGAGCGCTATCACTACATCTTCAATTCCTATTACGAGGCCGAGGGCCCCCGGCAGCCCCGGCCGCAGCGGGGCATGCTGACGCGGCCGCCGCTGGACGAGGTCATGGCCTACCGCGCCCATGTGGACGAAGCCATGACGGCGCTGCTGGACCGTGCCAACGATCCGTCGGGCGCCGTCGCGGGACTGACGGAACTCGGCCTCAATCACGAGCAGCAGCATCAGGAGCTGTTGCTGACCGACGCGCTGAACCTGCTGTCGCGCAATCCGCTCAGGCCGGCCTATGCCGACGAGGGCGCGCCGCCCCTCGCCGATGCCGCCGCGCCGCCCGTGCGCTGGATCGCCTTCGACGGCGGCATCCGGGAGATCGGCCATGCGGGCGCCGGCTTCGCCTTCGACAATGAGGGGCCGCGCCACGAGGTGTTGCTGCGGCCCTTCCGCCTGGCCGACCGGCCGGTGACCTGCGGCGAGTGGCTCGATTTCATTGAGGACGGGGGCTACCGGCGGCCGGAACTGTGGCTGGCCGACGGCTGGGCCACGGTACAGGCCCAGGGCTGGAGCGCGCCGCTCTACTGGGAGCGTGACGCCGAGGGCGGCATCGGGGTCATGGGCCTTTACGGGCCGCGCCCCGTCGAACCCGCCGCGCCCGTGGCCCATCTCAGCTATTACGAGGCGGACGCTTTCGCCCGCTGGGCCGGCAAGCGCCTGCCCACCGAGGCCGAATGGGAGGTCGCGGCGGAAGGGCTCGTCCCGTCCAGGTCCGAACCCGGGGCCCTGCTGCCGCGTCCCGCCGCGGCGGGGGAGGGGCTCGTGCAGATGTTCGGCGGGGTCTGGGAATGGACCGCCAGCCCCTACAGCGCCTATCCCGGCTTCCGCCCGCCCGCCGGCGCGGTGGGCGAATACAACGGCAAGTTCATGGCCAACCAGTTCGTGCTGCGCGGCGGCTCCTGCATCACGCCGCCGGGGCATGTCCGCGCCAGCTACCGCAATTTCTTCTATCCCCATCAGCGCTGGCAGTTCTCCGGCCTGCGCCTCGCGGAGGACCTGCCATGAACATCGCCGCCGACACGCACCTTCGGGGTTTCCTCGACCTGGAGCCGGAACTGGAGGACTTCCGCACCGCCATCCTGGAGGGGCTGGCGGAACCGCGGAAGGCGACGGCCGCCAAGTTCTTCTACGACGAGGAAGGCTCGCGCCTGTTCGAGCGTATCTGCGAGCTGCAGGAATACTATCCGACCCGCACAGAGTGCGGCATCCTGCGCGACCATGCCGCCGAACTGCGCCGCCTGCTGCCCGAAGGCGCGACGGTGATCGAGTTCGGCAGCGGTTCCGCCGACAAGATCCGCCTGTTCGTGCAGGCGCTCGGGCGGCCGCAATGCTACGTGCCGATCGACATCTCGCGCGATCACCTGCTGGACAATGCCGGCGCCTTCGCGGCGGAGAACCCGGCGATCGAGGTGGTCGCGGTCTGCGCCGACTTCACCGATCCGGTGCGCCTGGACGAGGTCGTGCCGAAGGGCCCGCGCATCGGCTTCTTTCCCGGCTCCACCATCGGCAATCTGGAGCGCGAGGAGGCGGCCGAGTTCCTCCGGGGCGCGCGCCGGACTGTCGGGCAGGGCGGCTTCCTGGTGATCGGCGTCGACCTGAAGAAGGACCCGGCGATCCTGGAGGCGGCCTATGACGACGCCGAGGGCGTGACGGCGGCCTTCAACCTCAACCTGCTCCGGCGCATCAACCGGGAACTGGACGGCGATTTCGAACTCAACGCCTTCAGCCACCGTGCGCTCTGGAACGACGCCGAGGGCCGGATCGAGATGCATCTGGTCAGCGAACGCGACCAGGCCGTGGCCGTCGCCGGCCGGCGCTTCGACTTCCGCGAGGGCGAGACCCTGCACACGGAGAACTCCCACAAGTACGGGCTGGACGAATTCCGCACCATGGCGGAGGACGCCGGCTTACACGCGCGGCGCAGCCTGACGGACGCCAACGACCTGTTCAGCGTGCACGTCCTGGAAGCGGTGTAGCTGGAGCGTTCCAGAGATCGAATTCAATTACCTGACGCCCTTGGACTCGATCCAAGGGCCCAGCGGATTGAAGGACTGGGTCCTGGGGTCAAGCCCCCGGACGCCGGTCAGAACTCGGATGGATCGGAATCCGCCAGCAGGTGGCGAAGTTCCGCGGCGCAGTCCTCCAGCGGGGCGGGGGAGGCGGCGACGCGGGCGTGAATCTGCGCGCCGCCGATAGTCATCAGGATCGTCCGGGCCGTGGCCGGCGCGCGGTCCCCGGGCCAGCCATGGCGCAGGAGCATGGTCTCGACTTCCCGGCGCCAGCGCTCATGCGCTTCCCGGCCGACCGCGGTGATCGCCGCCGAGCCGGGCGCGTTCTCCAGCAGCACCGTGGTAATGGGACAGCCGTCGCGCCAGCCGGACTTCGCCATCCAGCCGGTCAGCTTCGCTACATAGCGGTCGACAAAATCCGCCGGATCCGCGGATTCCTCGGCGAGCGCCCTCAGCGTGAGCGTCACCCGCTTTGCCGCGGCCTCGATGGCGCGCGTGCCGATCTCTTCCTTGCCGCCCGGGAAGTAGTAGTAGAGCGAGCCGCGCGGCGCGCCGGCGGCGGCGAGTATCTCGTTCGTGCCGGTCGCGGCGTAGCCCTGGCGCCGGAACAGCTTCGCCGCTTCCGTCAGCAGGGCCATCTCGTGCTGCGCTCTCTTGCCCACTGCCTTGCTCCATCATTGCCGCGCGGACGCTAGCACTCTTCACATTTTATGTAGACCTGTCTAATAAATCTCTGCATCCTCCGGCTCGAACGGGAGGACAGAATGACCGATGTACCAGCGGGCTTTGCGCCGAACACGAGACGAAGCGGACTGACCGATCCGTGGGAGCCGATCTACATCCGCGAGACGTCCGAGGCGCTGATCATCGGGCTGCGGGCAACGGCGGCTCATTGCAATGCCCGGGGCTTTGTCCATGGCGGTCTGATCAGCGCGCTGGCCGACAACGCCATGGGCCACTCCATGCGGCTGCATCTGCCCGAAGGCGCGCGGCTGGTGACGGTGAACCTCTACCTCGACTATCTCGCCAGCGGCCAGCAGGGCCAGTGGCTCAGCTTCGAGACCGAATTCGTCCGGCCCGGCCGCACCCTGGCCTTTGCACAGTGCTTCGTCCGCGCCGACGGCGAGACGATCGCACGCGGCAACGCGACCTTCCGCGCCACGCGGCCGCGCACCGAAACGGCGGTCGCCTGATATGAATCTTTCGCCCTACAGCACCGGATTCCGCCCCGCGCTGGCCGCCGGCATCCACGCCATGCCGAGTTCGGCCTGGCTCGGCCTGCGCTGCATCGGCTTTGCCGACGGGCGGTCGGCCATCGAGATGCCGATCCGCTCCGACATCACCTTCGACGGGCGGATCGTGCAGGGCGCGGTTGTCGGCGTGCTGGCGGATTATGCTGCGGTCAGCGCCGCGACCGCGGCCTGTCCGGACGGCTGGCGGGCGTCGACGACGGGCTACAACGTCCACAATATCGCGCCGGCTGCGGGCGAGCGGCTGGTCGCCTTCGGACAGATCGCCGGCCGGTCGCGGACCAGCGCATCCAGCCGCGCGGACGTCTACGCTGTCACCGGCGACAAGTGGACACTGGCTGCGACCTGCCTCGCCACGTGCCGCCTGATCGAGCCGGCCTGATCAGCCAGTCCGTATCGGCTGCTGGCCGTAGGTCCTGAACTTTTCCAGCACCGCGTCCATCTCCCTGTCGGAGAGGATGGCCGGGCCGCCGAGCTGGCGGGCCAGGATGTACTGGGCGGCCAGGTTCTCGACCTCCCGGGCGAGCTTCAGCGCCTTGTCTACCGTCTCCCCCAGGGCGATGACGCCGTGATTGCCGAGCAGGCAGGCGCGGCGATCCTCAAGGGCCTTCAGCGCCGCGTCGGACAGTTCCTGCGTGCCGAAGGTACGGTATGGGGCACAGCGGATGTCGCGGCCGCCGGCGGCGGCGACCATGTAGTGGAAGGCGGGGATGCCCTCCCGCCGCGTCGCCAGCGCCGTCGCGTTCAGCGAATGGGTGTGGCAGATGCCGCCGGCGTCCGGCCGCGCCCGGTAGATGTCCAGGTGGAAGCGCCATTCGCTGGAAGGCTTCAGATCGCCCTTCCAGCGGCCGTCGAGATCCATGAAGACCATCATGCTCTCGTCCAGCGCATCGTAGGCCACGCCCGAGGGCGTGATCCGGAAGCCGTCGCCGTCGCGGGCCGAGAGATTGCCCGAGGTGCCGGGCGAGAGCCGCGCGGCTTCCATGGCCCGGCAGGCGGCCAGCAGCGCCCTGGCGGCGTCAGCCATTGTTCTTTTCCGGATAGAGCGAAAGCAGGCCTTCCTCGGTTGCCGGGGCGACGCCGCGCTCCGTGATAAGGCCGGTGACCAGCCGCGCGGGTGTCACGTCGAAGGCCGGATTGCCGGCCTTCGCGTTCTCCGGCAGCACGTCGATGGTGACGATTTCGCCCGATTCCGTCCGCCCCGAGATGCGGCCGACCTCGTCGGCGTGGCGCTCCTCGATCGGGATCTCGGCGACGCCGTCTGCGACCTGCCAGTCGATGGTGGGACCGGGCAGGGCGACGTAGAAGGGCACGCCGTTGTCCTTCGCCGCCAGCGCCTTCAGATAGGTCCCGATCTTGTTGCAGACATCGCCCCGGCGCGTCGTCCTGTCGGTCCCGGTGATCACCATGTCGACCTGGCCGTGCTGCATCAGGTGCCCGCCGGCATTGTCGACCACGACCGTCAGCGGCACGCCGTGGGCGCCCAGTTCCCAGGCCGTCAGCGACGCGCCCTGGTTGCGCGGCCGGGTCTCGTCCACCCAGACATGGACGTCGATGCCGTCGTCATGGGCCTTGTAGATCGGGCTCAGCGCCGTGCCCCAGTCGACGGTGGCCAGCCAGCCGGCATTGCAGTGGGTCAGGATGTTGACCGTCTCGCCGGGCTTCTTCGCCGCAATGCCGCGGATGATCTCCAGCCCGTGTTCGCCGATGGCCTCGTTCATCGCCGCATCCTCGTCGGCGAGATCGGCGGCGGCCGCGTAGGCGGCCCCGGCGCGTTCCTCGACGGAGCGGTTGTGCAGCGCGGCCCGCATGCGCTCCAGCGCCCAGAACAGGTTCACCGCCGTGGGGCGCGTCTTTCGCAGCATCTCGATGGCGGCGGCAAGATTGTCGTCCGAAGGGTCGGCGCGCATGGCCAGGGCGACGCCATAGGCGGCAGTCGCCCCGATCAGCGGCGCGCCGCGCACCAGCATGGCGCGGATGGCGTGCGCGGCTTCCTCGACGGTCGTCAGGTCCACGGTCTCGAAGGCGTGGGGCAGCTTCGTCTGGTCGATGATCGTCACCGCCCAGCCATTTCCGGCCAGCTGCACCGGCCGCCACGGAACGCCATTCACCAGCATGATCTCACCTGTCGGGTTCGAGCAGCACCTTGACCTGCGTGTTCGGCGTCTTGAGCGCCTCGAAGGCCTCGGAGAAGCCGTCGAAGCCGACCCGGTCGGTGATCAGCCCCGCCGCTTCGATCCGGCCCTGGTCCAGCATGTCGATGCACAGGCCGAATTCCTGGCGCAGATAGCAATAGGCGAAGATCAGGTCCAGTTCCTTGGTCACCGGCTTGACCGGCAGGATGTGGTCCAGGTGCATGCAGACGCCGACGACGACGACCTTCGCGTCGAAGGCGGCGTAGTCGATGGCGAGTTGCATGGAGCCCTTCACGCCGACGCAGTCGAAGACCACTTCGGGGCGGCCGCCGGCGATCGTCTTGTAGCGCTCGATCACGTTCTCCTTCGAGGCGTCGATGGCATCGGTCGCGCCGTACTTTGCGGCCATCTCCGCGCGGTTGGGGTTGAGGTCGGAGACGACGACGTGACGCGCGCCGAAATGCCGGCACCAGATCGCGGTGGCGAGACCGACGGGGCCCGCGCCGATGATCAGCACGCTCTCGCCCGGTTGCAGGCGGGCGCGCACCGCGGCGCGCAGGCCGACGGCCAGCGGTTCGATCAGTGCGCCGTCGCCCTTGCCGAAATGACCCGGCAGACGAAGGCTCTCCCTGGCGCCTACGCGGACATAGTCGGCGTAACCGCCCGGCACGTCCCCCAGGCCGATGCCGCGCGCGGTGCGGCAGCGCTTGACGTCGCCGGTCAGGCACTTGTCGCAGGTCCCGCAGCCGATGGTGGGCAGCGAGGCGACGCGGTCGCCTTCCTTCAGCGTGGTCTCGGTGCCCGGGCCGATGGCGACGATCTCGCCGCAGAACTCGTGGCCCATCACGGAATCGGGCTTCAGCGGCGGCATGCCGCCGGAGCCGTCATGATTGTCGGAGATGTGCAGGTCGGAGCCACAGATGCCGCAGGCCTCCACTTTCAGGATCAGTTCGCCAGCCTGCGGCGTCGGATCCTCGATGGCGCCGACCTCCAGTGGCCGGCCGGGTTCGCGGAAGATGGCTGCGCGCATGTACTTGTCCTCCCCAGGATGCGGGCGGCGAGTCTGCCGCCCGGCCGGGGTTCGCGCAACTCGGACCGTCAGGCCAGCAGGTTTTCGCCGCCGCGCGGCGTTGCCTCCGGCATGCCCCATTCGCGGCCCGCATGGGCCAGGGCGCAGAACAGGTAGTCCGCGTGCGACCAGCGCACGATCAGATCGAAGGACGGCCCGCCGTTCGTCTCGTCGTCCGCGCGCTGCAGGATCCAGGCGTTGCAGTGCCCGAAGACCGTGCCCCGGGCGTCGCCCTGAACGAAGCTGCGGGCGTGCATGTCCAGGGTCGTCAGCTTCATCAGCGCCTCGCGCGCCTTCGGCCCGGCGAACGCCAGCGTCGTATAGTAATCGGTGACGTTCGCCACCTGGTGATGCCGCCAGTCGAGCGCTGACGCGAGGCTTTCCGCCAGTTCGTGTTCCTTCCCCACCGCGCCGAGAACCAGAAACTCGTCCGGTGAGAGCCAGGCGGCCGTGATTCCGTCGGTATCGAGGAAACGGCAATTGCCGGGCGTATCGAGGCCGGCCACCGCTCTCAACGCCAGTTCGGCGTCGCCGGCGTGGGCGCGGAGGATCAGCTTCGCCTCGAAGGGCCGCTCCCGCAGACGGAGCAGTTGGTCGGCGGCCTCGAGCGGTTCGCGGTGGGCGAGGGGGGAGCGGCGGACCGGCGCGTTCATTGGCTGCTCTCCTTCTGCGCCAGGAAGTCGTGCCCGACGATCCTCGCCGGCATGGGTCTGTCGCCATCGCGAGAGATATAGACCGTCTCTCCCATGCGCCGGGAACCGGCCCTGACCACGGCGAGGGCGATCGAGCGTTTCAGGTTGGGGCTCATGTAGCTCGAGGTGACATGGCCGATCATCGGAATGGGCCGGGATTTCGGTTCCTCCGGCGTTTCGATGATCTGGGAGCCTTCCATGGCGACGAAGGCCGGGTCGTCCGTGAACAGACCGACGAGCTGCCGGCGGTCGTCGCGCGCCGTGTCCGGCCGGCTGAGCGAGCGCTTGCCGATGAAGTCGCCCTTCTTCCAGGCGATCGCCCAGGGCATGGCGAGATCCTGCGGCGTGTTCGTGCCGTCGGTTTCCTGGCCGACGATGATGAAGCCCTTTTCGGCGCGCAGCAGGTGCATCGTCTCCGTGCCGTAGGGGACGAGACCGTGGGGCTGGCCGGCCTCGATCAGCCGCTCCCACAGCCAGAGCCCGTATGTCGCCGGGATGTTGATCTCATAGGAGAGTTCGCCCGAGAACGAGATGCGGAAGACCCGGACCGGCACGCCCGCGGCGTTCCCCTCGCGCCAGGTCATGAAGGGGAAGGTCTCCGGATCGAGGTCGACGCCGTCGACCACCTGCCCGACGATCTTCTTCGCGTTCGGGCCGCAGACGGCGCACACCGCCCATTGCTCGGTGGTCGTCGTCAGCCAGACCTTCAGGTCCGGCCACTCGGTCTGCAGGTAATCCTCCAGCGTGCGCAGCACGCCGGCCGCGCCGCCCGTGGTCGTGGTCATGTGGAAATGATCGTCGGCGAGACAGGCCGTGACGCCGTCATCGACGATCATGCCGTCCTCGCCCAGCATCAGGCCATAGCGGCACGCGCCCACCGGCAGCTTCTTCCAGGCGTTGGTGTAGATGCGGTTGAGAAAGGTCCGGGCGTCCGGTCCCTTGATGTCGATCTTGCCCAGCGTCGAGGCGTCGAGCATGCCGGCGGTGGTCCGCGCGGCCAGCGCCTCCCGCTGTACAGCATCGTGGAAGCTCTCGCCCGTCTTCGGGTAGGCTCGGGCGCGCAGCCAGTCGCCGACCGGCTCGAACACCGCCTTGCGCTTGACGTGCCAGTCGTGCATCGGCGTCGTCCGCCGCGGCACGAAATGCGGGCCGACATGCTGGCCGGCCAGCGCGCCGATCGTCACCGGCCGATAGGGCTGGCGGAAGGTGGTGGTGCCGACCTCCGGAATGGTGATGCCGCGCGCCTCGGCCATGATCCCGAAGGCGTTGACGTTGGAGATCTTGCCCTGGTCGGTGCCCATGCCCTGGGTGGTGTAGCGCTTGGCATGCTCGACGCTGTCATAGCCTTCGGCAATGGCGAGCTTCAGGTCGGAGGCTTTCACGTCATCCTGCAGGTCGACGAAGGCCTCGGCCTTCACGCCCGACTTCAATCCCGGCACCTCCCAGAACGCCCTGACATTCAGGCTCTGGACATTGGTGGTTTCCACCTCCGGCTGCTTCTTCGGACGCACGGTGAAGCCGGCAGCGCGGGCCGCGTCGAGGCCGGCGCGTGCGCCTTCCGCCATCGCGTCCGCCAGGTCGAAGACACCGTTGCAGCCCCCGGCGGAGCGTTCCGCCTGCCAGGACCGGCCCGGCCGGAAGGACGTCAGCGTCTCGTCCCAGCGGAGCTGTCCGCGCGACTGGGCGAAGAGCGCCACATTGGGGTTCCAGCCGCCGGAGACCGCGACAAGGTCGCAGTCGATGCGGGAGACGGAGCCGCGTATCCGCCGCTGGCCGTCCAGTCCCGCGAGGCACGCGGCGTTGACACGATGGCGGCCGGTCGTCCCAACCACGGCGGTCGATGGATGGACGGCGATGCCCTTCTTCAGCGCGCCCAGCGCCAGCCGCTCATCGAGATCCCGCCGGAGGTCGACGATCCCGGCGATCTCCGCGCCGGCGTCATGCATGTCGAAGGCGGTCTGCCAGGCCGTGTCGTTGTTGGCGAAGATCAGAACGCGCTTGCCGGCCAGGACGCCATAGCGGTTGAGGAAGGTCCGCGCCGCGCCGGCCAGCATGATTCCGGGCCGGTCGTTCTCGTGGAACACCAGCGGGCGCTCCAGCGCGCCGGTGGCCAGCACGACCTGTTTCGCCCGCACCCGCCAGACCCGCTGACGGGGCAGGCGGCCGTCCCGTTCGCGGCGGGGCAGGTGGTCCTGCACCTTCTCGAGCAGGCCGACGAAATTCTGTGCGTAGTAGCCGAAGGCCGTGGTCCGCGTGAGGATGGTCACTTCCGGGTGGCTGCGAAGCTCCTCCAGGGCCGCCGACAGCCATTGGGACACGGGCCGGCCGTCGATCGCGACGCTCTCCGGCGCCGCCGACAGCAGGCTGCCGCCGGGATGGGGCGTGCTTTCGGCCAGAATTACCCGCGCGCCGGAGCGGGCGGCCGACAGCGCCGCCATCAGCCCCGCCGGTCCCGCGCCCGCGATCAGCACGTCGCAATGACGGTTCACCGCCTCGTAGCGGTCCGGATCGGGTCCCTCCGGCGCCCGGCCCAGGCCCGCGGCGCGGCGAATGAAGGGCTCGAAGCGCATCCAGCCCGGCCCGCCCATGAAGGTCTTGTAGTAGAATCCGGCCGGGAAGAAGCGGCTCAGCGCATCGTTGGCGGCGCCGATGTCGTATTTCAGGCTGGGCCAGGCGTTCTGCGCATCGGCGACCAGTCCGTCGTGAATCTCCTGGTCGGCGACCAGGACGTTCGGATCGGTCGCCGCGCCCTCGCCGAGCTGGACCATGGCCGCCGGGTCCTCGACGCCGGCGGCGACGATGCCGCGCGGGCGGTGATACTTGAAGCTTCGGGCGACCATGATCTCGCCATTGGCGAGCAGCGCCGACGCCATGGTATCGCCCTGATGGCCCAGATAGTCCTTGCCGGCGAAGCGGAAGCCGACATGGCGGGCGCGGTCGATCAGGCCGCGGCCATCGATGCGGTGCGACTGGCTCATGCGTCACCCGCACCGGTATCGCGCACCAGCTTCACTGCGTCGTTGCCGGACCCGATGGAAGCCTCCCCCGACGGCGTCCGCGGCAGGTCGGCCTTCACCTCGGGCGGTCGTTCTCCAATGCGATAGACGGCGTGGATCTGGTCGGTCGCCGTGTTGCGCAGCATGTTGAAGAACTTGCGGCATCCGGCCGCGTGCCACCAGCGCTCGGCGTAGAGGCCCTTGCCGTTCCTCCGCATGAAGACGTAGCCGGCCCATTCCGCGTCGGTGAGTTCGTCAGCGTTGGCGGGGCGCGCGATATGGGCTTCGCCGGCATAGGCGAATTCCGCCTGATCGCGCGGGCCGCAGTGGGGGCAATCGATCACGAACATGGGCGGTCGGGCTCCCTCAGTGCGCCACGGCGGCGGCGCCGTGCTCGGCGACAAGCGCGCCGGTGACGAAACGCTCCATGGCAAATGGTGCGGCGATGGCGTTGGGTTCGTCGCGGGCGATCAGGTCGGCGAAGACGTGGCCCGATCCGGGCGTCGCCTTCCAGCCGCCGGTGCCCCAGCCGCCGTTGACGTAGAACCCCTTCACCGGCGTCTTCGAGATGATCGGACTGGCGTCCGGGCAGACGTCGACGATCCCGCCCCATTGCCTCATCATCCGCAGGCGCGAGAACATCGGGAACAGCTCCATCAGCGAGGCCATCTGGTGCTCGATGATGTCGAGATTGCCGCGTTGGGTGTAGGAGAGCTGGGCGTCGATGCCGGCGCCGATGACCAGTTCGCCCTTGTCGGACTGGCTGCAGTAGACATGGACGGCGTTGGACATCACCACGCAGTTCAGTACCGGCTTGACGGGCTCCGAAACCAGCGCCTGCAGGGGGTGGCTTTCGATCGGCAGTCTCAGGTCGACCATCTTTGCGATCACCGAGGTATGGCCGGCGGTAACGGAGGCGACCTTGGGCGTGCGGATGGTCCCGCGCGTGGTCTCCACGCCCGTGACTTCGCCGCTCTCGGTCAGGATGTTCGTGACCTCGGTCTGCTGGATGATGTCCACGCCCATGGCGTCCGCGGCGCGGGCGTAGCCCCAGACCACGGCGTCATGACGGTTGACGCCGCCCGATCGCTGCAGGGTCGCGCCGAGCACGGGATAGCGGATGTCGGGGGAGATATTGATCGCCGGGCAGAAGCCCTTGACTTCCTTCGCGTCCAGCCATTCGGCCTCGACGCCGTTCAGCCGGTTGGACTCGACGCGGCGCTTGAGCTGCCGCATCTCGCCATCGTCATGGGCGAGGTTCAGAACGCCGCGATGGCTCATCATGATGTTGAAGTTCAGCTCCCGACCAAGCGTCTTCCACAGTCCGAAGGCGTGGTTGTAGAGCGCCGCACTCTCGTCGAAGAGATAGTTGGAACGGATGATCGTGGTGTTGCGCCCGGCGTTGCCGCCGCCGATCCAGCCCTTCTCGATCACGGCGATGTTCGTCATGCCATGCTCTCTGGCCAGATAGTAGGCGGTCGCCAGGCCGTGACCGCCGCCGCCGATGATGACGGCGTCATAGGACGGCTTCGGTTCCGGATGACGCCAGACCTTCCGCCAGCCGGTATGGCCGCGCAGACCCTCGCGCAGCAGCTCCAGGGCAGAATAGCGTTTCATGCGGCGCCCCCCGAACGCATTTGACCTTGTCCCAGCGAAACCGGTTCGGACGGTCCGCGCAAGGGCCGGCCGCGGCCCCGCGGACCCCGGAAGTCGCGGAGTTTCGCGGATCGGCCGCGAAGCGGGAGCGCGCGCCGCGACGCCGTCTTTTCCAGCCGCGACACCGGCCCTTCGCGCGGCCCTGAAGTGACGGTCGATATGGTTTTGTCACATGGCTGAAAAAAATGGGGAGACGCCGCCTTGAATTCTGAGCAAGATGCCCCGAATCCGAGGGCGCGGTATGCGGTTCTATGCCCTTGACGGTAAAACCATATCCCAGCCGCGCATGGCCGACGGTAGGACGCGAGTCGCCCGAATGGACCTGTCGATAATCCCCCACCGGATCGTCTTTTTCCTGGTCCCCAACTTCTCGATGATCGCCTTCGCCTCGGCGCTCGAGCCGCTGAGACTGACCAACCGAACCCTGGGCAAGACGGTCTATGAGTGGACCGTGGTTTCGGCGGACGGCGAGCCCGTCAAGGCGTCGAACGGGCTGGCGGTTGGTGTCGACCTGTCACTGGACCAGGCCCGTCACCGCCTGCTGGACGAGATCAAGCCGGAGATGGTTCTGGTCTGCTCCGGCGTGAAGGTGGAGAACTTCCGCAATGCGCAGTTCGAGGGCTGGCTCAGATCCATGCACCGTCGCGGCATCGCCGTGGGGGGCCTGTGCACCGGCGCCTGGCTGCTCGCCCAGGCGGACCTGCTCGAGGGAAAACGCTGCTCGATCCACTGGGAGACCCTGCCGGCCTTCGCGGAGAAATTTCCCATGGCGGAGGTGCACGCCGACCTCTGCGAGATCGACGATGGCATCTACACCTGCGCCGGCGGCACCGCCGCGCTCGACATGATGCTGCACGTGATCGAAGAGCATTTCGGCCAGTCAGTGATGACCAAGGTCTGCGAATACTGCCTGATCGACCGCATCCGGAACCAGCGCGACCGCCAGCGCCTGCCGCTGCAGGCGCGGCTGGGCCTGCATCACGCCAAGCTGCTGCTGATCATCGAACTGATGGAGGCGAACGTCTCCGAACCGCTGTCGCTGGCGGAGATCTCGGAATATGTCGGCCTCTCCCGGCGACAGGTCGAACGTCTGTTCCGCCGCCATCTCGGCCGCTCGCCCGCGCGCTACTATCTGGAAATCCGCATCGACCGGGCGCGGCACCTGCTGCTGCAGTCGAACATGCCGATCGTGGACGTCGCCATCGCCTGCGGCTTCGTCTCGGCGTCGCACTTCTCCAAGTGCTATCGCGAGATGTACGGGCGCTCGCCGCAGATGGAGCGGGCGCAGGCCGAGGCCTATCTCTGAGTGTGACGCAGGGTCGGTGCGCAGGCGCCAGGGGGGGTATTGCCATGGAACTCAGTCTCCAGAACCCGGTATTCGCGACATACGCTGTCGCCGCGGCACTGATGATCCTGAAGGCGGTGGCCATGTCCTGGCTGACTGTCGCGCGGATGATGCAGGTCAAGGGCGGTTTCCGCGCACCTGAAGACATCAGGAAGACCCCGCTCAATCCCGACCCGGATCCGAAGCAGATCGAGCCCGACGAGCGGGTCGAGCGCATCCGGCGGATCCACCAGAACGACCTGGAAAACCTTCCGTTCTTCCTGGCGGCGGGGTTCCTCTACGTGCTCAGCGGACCGCCGCTGCTGCTCGCCCAGCTCCTGCTCTATGGCTATGTCGTCTCCAGGCTGCTGCATTTCGCGGCCTATCTGACGGCGCAGACCCATGACATGCGGGCGACGCTCTGGACGGTCGGCTCGCTGATCCTGATCTACATGACCGTGAGCGCCCTGCTGGCGGCGCTGGGAATCTGAGGCGGCGGTCTATCGCCGGAAGAGACGGCGCGAGACCACCGTGACCAGGGCCCATGCGGCATTGACTGCGAGACCGGTGACCAGCCCCGCGACCGGATCGCCGGTTGGTTGCATGTCCTTGAGCGGCAGGACGACGGCCACTGCGACCAGCGTCGGCGCCACCGCTCCGAACAGGGCGGTCAGCAGCCAGTAGCGCAGGCCCTTGCCGAACAGCGGCGAAACCAACCCAAGGACAATGCCCCAGACACCGCCCCAGAAGGCGGTCGAGACGAGTTGCGGGACGCCCAGAGGCTGGACCGGCTGCATCTGCCATGGCGCGAAGGGCGCGAAGCCGATGCCGTGCAGAACAGTGAGCAGTATCTGGTGTCCCAGTAGCGTGCCGATGACGCCGGCGACGAACCAGGCCGCAGTGAAGCCGATCAATGCCATTGTCTCTACGCGCCCTCATCACCTTTCGAGATCCAGTCGGGAAACCGGCCCGATGCCTCGTCGAACAGGGTATTCATGCGGCGCAATTGCTCCAGCGGCGCGAGCGTCGCGCGGATCATCGGATCCTCGGGCGCGGCCTGCGCCAGCTTCGAGCCGCCGATGTCGTCCGCCAGGCGTTGCAGCGCGCCGTCGATCTCGCCGCCGTCCAGGACGCCCTTGCGGCGGATCTCGCCAATCAGCGCCGCCACTGCCAGCAGCAGCCCCGCAATCTGTGCGTCGGTCACGTCGGTATCGCTCGTCATGCCGTTCTCCGCTTTGCAGCTCCTGGCACCGTATAGCCCGAATCGGCCCCCGGACCGAAAACTTCCCGTCGTTCACAGGCGCAGCATTTCCAGGTGCGGCACGCGTTCGCCGAACTTCTCCTCGTAGCCTTCGCCGGTGACGCGGAAGCCCAGACCCTCGTAGAAACCCCGCGCGTTCAGGGTAGAGCCGAGGCGTGCGATCTTGCCGCCGCCGTCCGCCGCATCGCGGTCGCAGGCGTCGAACAGCCTGCGCCCGATCCCGTTGCCCTGATGGTCGGGATCGACGAAGAGCGCCATCAGCCATTCGCCGCGCCAGCTTGCGAAGCCGGCCCGCAAACCTCTGTATTCCGCGACCCAGAACCGCTCGCCGCGCTCGTCGCGAGCGCGCAGATAGCCCTCCGGCGTGCGGTCCCTGAGCCAGGCTTCCACCACCGTCCCGGGCAATAACGGCGCGCAGGTCATCGAGACCGCGCGTTCGTGAATCGCATGCAGCACCGGGACATCCTCGTCGCGCATGGGACGGATGACGATTTGGCTCACTGGCATTGCTTGGCGTCCTCCGCTCGCGGCCCCTATTATCCAGCCATCGGACATTTAGGGGAGGGTTCGATGCCATTCGTTTCGAAAACCGTTATCCGGAGGCAGCGGCGATGATCGCCAATCTGGATGTTCGCCGGGTCGCCGGCGCGCTGGGCGCGGAGATCACCGGCGTCGACCTCAGGGAACCGCTGGACGAGGCGACCGTGCGCGCCATCCGTCAGGCCTGGCTCGACAATCTGGTCATCTTCTTTCGTGACCAGGACCTTACCGCCGAGCAGTTCCTGCGCTTCGCGAAGGCCTTCGGGGAAGCCGACCGCTATCCCTTCGTGAAGGGCCTGGACGATCACCCCGAGATCATCGAGGTGATGAAGCTGGCGCACGAGAAGACCAATTTCGGCGGCGTATGGCACTCCGACACGGTCTATCTCGAAGAGCCGCCGATGGCTTCGATGCTGCTCGCCCGGGAGATCCCGCCCTATGGCGGCGACACACTGTTCGCCAACCAGTATCTTGCCTACGAGGCGCTGTCGGAACGGTTCAGGGACATCCTCGACGGGCTGGTTGCGGTGCACTCGTCGGCCCGGGCCGACGTCTCCAAGACCCGTGAGGACCGAATCGGCACGTCGGGCACGCCGGAAGCCGGCAAGGAATATCTCTCGCATCATCCGGCGGTGCGGACGCATCCGGAGACAGGGCGCAAGGCGCTCTACGTCAACACCGCCCACACCGTCCGCTTCGACGGCATGACCGAAGCCGAGAGCCAGCCGATCCTGCAGTACCTGCATCAACACCAGGTCAGGCCGGAGTTCACCTGCCGCCTGGTCTGGCAGCCGGGCACCATCGCCTTCTGGGACAACCGCTGCGCGATGCACAACCCGATCAACGACTATCACGGCTTCCGGCGGGTCATGCACCGGATCACGCTCAAGGGCGACCGGCCGCGATAGCGTCGCCGTCGTCGCGGGCGCGGAATATCTCGCCCTCCTCCGGCCGGGCCTCGGAGATCTTCAGGGAATCGGGCGGCGCGATTTCGTCGGTGAAGGTCTGGCCGACCAGAATCTTGTCGACGGTCCGGCCATCGCTCGCCAGCGGCAGGAACAGCCGCCTGGTCTCCGCCGCCCGGCCCACATCCCAGCGGAAACGGCCGGTCGAGAAGATCGGCAGGGCATCCCGCGCCGTCTCGAGGAACAGTTCCTCAAGATAGGTCCGGTAGTCGCCGAACATGATCTCGTCGAGATGGCGGCCCGTGAAGTCGCTGCCCCAGCGGTCGACCATGTTGGTGCCCACCAGCCGGAAGCGGATGCGTTCGCCATCGATCAGGTCCGCCAGAACCACGTAGCGCAGGAGGTCGCGCATCTCGACGGGATCGATGTCGCGGCGGCCCGGCAGCCGCACCGCCGAGCGCTTTCCGGACCAGTAGTCATAGAGCCGCTCCAGGACCGGATCCTGAACGCGGGACCGGAATTGCGCGGACATGAGCGCGTTTCTCCGCCTTATCTTGTGTCTTTCACACTCTTCCTCGCCCAGCGCCTGCCGGAATGCAAGAAAGCCCGGCGAACGCCGCCTATTCCGCGGCCGGATCGCCCGCCGGTCCCGTTTCCATCGGAAGGTCGGGGTCGGCGGACCATTCCAGCAGGGAATCGTCATAGAGGCGGAGGTCGCCGTGTCCCGCCACGCGCAGCGCGAACAGCGCCGCCGCCGCCGCGATGCCGCCGCCGCAATAGGTGATCACGGGCCGGTCCGGGTCGATGCCGGCCAGCAGTTCGCGCATCCGCTCCGGGCTGGCGAAGGCCCCCGTCGCCGGGTCCAGCAGTTCGTTGGCGGGCAGGCTGACGCTGCCGGGGATGCGGCCGGGCCGGCCGTAATGGGTGCCGCCCGTGCCCTCGAACTGCGGGCGGGAGAGGGCATTGAGCAGCAGGGCGTCGCCGGTCTCCATGGCCTGCCGGACCTGCGCCCGGCCGGCGACCGCCGCCTCGTCGCGCACACCCCGGAAGCGGGATGGCGTGAAGCGTTCCTCGCCAGTGCCGACCGGCCGGCCCTCGGCGATCCAGCGCTGCCAGCCGCCGTCCATGATGCGGACGTCGTCCAGCCCGGAGACCGTCAGCACCCACCAGGCCCGCGTCACCGCGACCGGCGTGCCGGCGCCGTAGAGCACCACCGTGTCGCCGCGCTCGATCCCGATTTCCGAGAGGACGCGGTCGATCCGGTCCTGCGGCGCGATGGCGAAGGGATAGGCGCCCGCCGGGTCGGAGAGGTCGTCGACCATGTGCAGATAGGCGGCGCCGGGAATGTGGCCCCGGAGCCAGTGATCGCGGCCGCCATGAATGGTGGAGGCGCCGACGGGTTTCGTTTCGAACCAGACCGAGCAGTCAATGACGCGGATCCGGTCCAGATTGGCTTCGACGAATTCGGGCGTGACGATCAGGTCGTCGGTCATGGCGTCCTCCCCAGGCTGCGCCGGCGCATCATAGCGGCGGGAGGCGCGCTGGCGACCCCTGCAGGACTCGAACCTGCGACCTACAGATTAGGAATCTGTCGCTCTATCCGGCTGAGCTAAGGGGCCGCTGGGACCGACGATATATCAGCCCCGCCGCGGATTCCCAAGCTTCAGGAAGGCGTTTTCAGCGCGTCGTCGAGGATCTGCGCGTGGTCGAACGCCAGGTCCAGTTCCCGCCAGTCTGCGTGGAAGGCGGCGGCGGCCGCGTCGCCGCCCCCCCGGGGCGCCGGCGCGTCCGGCGGCAGGCGGAACAGAAAGGCCACCGAGACCACGTGGCCGCGCGGATCGCGCGCGGGGTCCGAATAGACCCCGATCAGGCGCTCCGGCCGGGCCTCGATGCCGGTTTCCTCGGCCAGTTCTCGGGCGGCCGCCTCCTCGGCGCGCTCGCCCAGGTCGACGAAGCCGCCGGGCAGGGCGTGCATGCCTTCGAACGGTGGCTTGCCGCGGCGGATGAGAAGCAGCCGCTCTTCGGCGTCGAAGACGACGCAGTCGACGGTCAGCGCCGGGCCCTGGCGTGACATGGAATCAGGCCGGGCCGTCAGGCGCCGGGGCCGTATTTGAGCTTCTTCAGCGCCTCGGTGACGGCGCCGACATGGGCCTTCTCGCCGCCGCCCATGTTCTCGGCCACGGCCGAGGAGAGCTGTTCGGCCTCGTCCAGCCAGTTCTCCAGCACCTGGCGCTTCTCGTCGTCGTTCAGGTCGCCGTCGGTGAGCACATCCGCCGGCGCGTCATAGACCGCGCCCGGCTCCTTCATGGCTTCATCGAGCTTCTTGTTCATTTGTTTGCTCCTTGTTCCCTCAGCGGGTCCGGCGCGCGCCGGTACCCGCCTGCGACATGGTGACGGCCATCGGGCATTTGAACCCGCCGCTAACGAGCTGTTTACCGTCACCGTCCAGGATCGCAGCGACCATTCGTGAACAATCGTTCGGAAATTGCGGCGGCCATTGCATGGCGCATCTGGAAGTCAATCTCGAGCACGTCACCATCCTCGTGGCCGATCCCCACGACGGATCGCGCCGCATCGTCGGCGAGATGCTGCACGCGCTGGGCGCCAGGAACGTCATCGCCGTGACGACGGTGGAGGCGGCCCGGGAAGTGCTGGGTGGCGAATGCGTCGACCTGATGATCTGCGACTACCGGCTGAGCGAGGGCAAGGGCGCGGCATTCATCAGCGAACTCAGGGCGGACCGCACCAATCTCGCGCGCAGCATTCCGGTGCTGATCACCTGCAGTCATACGCGCCTGCGCGACGTTCAGGCCGCCCGCGACTGCGGCGCCAACATGGTGCTGGTCAAGCCGCACAGCGTCACGTCCCTGTACGACCGTCTCGCCTGGGTGGCGCACAGGCCCCGGCCGTTCGTCAGCTCCAGCGGTTACAATGGTCCCAGCCGGCGCTTCCGCGACGACGCGAGCGAGAATCGCCCGGCGCGCCGCAAGGACGATGACCCGATCGGCGACGAGGCCGGCGACGCCGCGGTCGAACCCGCCCGCGCGTCGGTCGGCTGAACATGGCAAAGGAACCTTGCAGTGACCGATGACGCCATTGTCGAGCACCTGCCCACGCGCTTCTCGCAGCTCGCGCGCCAGAAGCCGCGCATCGGCCGCGACGAGGCGCTGCGGCGCGGCGCCTCTGCGATCGAGAACCTGCGTGAGGATTTCGAAGCCTGGCTGGCCGACGACCTCGCTTCGCTGGCCGACCTGATGCGCCAGGTCCACGAACAGGGCGGTTTGGCTGGCGAACGCTACCGGACGGTCTACGCCCGAGCGCAGTCGATCCGGGATCTCGCCGGCACTTTCGGCCGCCAGGATCTCACCGACGTCGCCGACAATTTCTGCGAGCTGGTGTTCCGCATGGGGGAGGCGCGGGCATACGAACCCGGCCCGCTGACAATCCATTTCGATGCGCTGCGCATGGTCTGCCATTCGCCGGGCATGGCGGCGGGGGATCTGGCGGTGCTGCTCGACAGTCTGCGGCAGCTGGTCAACAGGTTCCCCGATCCGGACGCCCGCCTGCGCCAGCGGCTGGCCCAGGAGGATGCGCAGCGGGCGCGCAAGCAGGCGGCGGCGGAGCGCGGCTGAACTTCGGGCCGCCCGAGGCTTGCGTCGGCGGGACCGGTGGCGACAATGGCCGCGTCGCCAACCGCCTCGTCTGGACCCCCCTCATGAAACGCTTTCTGGTACTCGGCGTCATCGTCGCCGCGGTCGCGGCCGCCGGCGTCTGGTTCGGCCTGCCCCTCTATGCCGAGGAGCAGTTCCGTTCCGCGCTGGATTCCTATGGCGCCGGGCGGGGGGACGACCGGGTGAGCCACGAGGATGCGCGCGTCGACTACTGGAACGACCGGGCGACGCTGGCGCGGTTCACCGACCGTCTTGATCTGCCCTTGCCGGGCGGCCGGTCGGCGCCGCTGCTGGTGTCCTTCGAGGACGTCGAGATCCGGGACTATGACCTGGGCGCCCTGGATGCCGCGCTGGCCGGCAATGGATCGCCGGAACAGCCTCTTGTCGAGCGCCTTTCCTGGCAGCGGATCAGCGTCGCCCGGGCGAGCGACGGCGTTGTCGTGCTGACAGGCGGAGCCGGCGCGCTGGAGCGCGTGTCCGCGGCGCGTCTCGCGCCGCCCGTGCTGGTGAACGCGGCCGGACTGGAGGTCGCCGGATTCGTGCAGAAGGACCTGGCGCTCGATCTGACGAGCGAGGGGTTCGTGGCCACGGGCAGACTCAAGTCCGTGATGCTCGAGGGCGCAACGGCCGGAAGCGTCGCGCGCGCCGAGACCGGGTCTCTGGAAATGCGCCTTTGGGCGCGGCATCCGGACTGGGAGCGGTCGATCGACGCCTCTGTGATCTCGGGCCGCCTTGCGGTCGGCGATATCGCATATGGCGCGGAGGGCGTGGTCAGCTTCGCCGAAGTGGCGCACGAGGGTTTCCTGGTCGATTACGACCTGCCGCCCGCGGCATCCGGCGAAGCCGCCGGCGACGAAGCCGAGGCGCCGCTGAAGGGCCAGGTCGGCTACGAAAGCTACGAGATTGCCGGCGGCCGTTTCGATCCGATGTCGTTTGCGCTCTATCCGGCCATGCTCCGCGCCGCGCCGCAGGAGGATGCGCCGCGCGACAGGGAGGCGCTGGCGGCGCTGGTCGAGCTGGCGGTGACTGTCCTCGAGCGCGCCGTCCGCCTGGAGACAGGTATGGAACGGGCGGTCATGCGTGGCGTGCTGGTGGATCTGGGCGACCTGCAGAAGCAGAGCATCGCCAGCGTCGAGATCGGTCCGCTGCGTGGCCTGAAGCTCGAAACGGCGGTCATGCTGGACCAGACGCAGGTGGACCGTTTCGGCAACCGCTCCACGGTCGCGCGGTCGGTGGTCTCGGGAATCGATCTGAGCGCCTTGCCCGCCTATCTGCGTCGGGTGCTGGGCGATCCGGTCACGCTTGAAAAACTGGACGCGGCGGGCGGCTACTACCGCGAGGCGAGTATTGCGGAGGCGGTGCCGCCGTTCGACCTGGGCCGCTGGCTGGTCGAGGACCAGCGGATCCAGCTCGCCAACGGCGGCGAGGTGACCGTGGCCCGCTACGAGCAGTCCGCCTTTCGCGCCGACGCCGAGGGCCGCGTGGATTTCGCCTTCGCCGTCGACGGCATGACGGTCGGGCTGGAAGACGTGGCGACGGTGCGGCCCGCCTCCCGGCCCCTGATCGAGACGCTGAGGGCCGAGGGCTTCGAACGCCTCGATCTGGACATGGGCTTCGACCTGGGAATCGATCTCGCCGGCGGCGTCATCGACCTGCGCCGGCTCGGGCTTTCGGCGGACCGGCTGGCCGAGACGGGGTTCTCGGCGCGCCTGTCGGAACTGGACTTCGAGGCAATGCGCAACCAGCCGGAGGCGCAGCGCAACGCCCAGATGATGCAGGGGGCCCTGAGCGGTCTCCGGTTCAGGCTGGCCGACGGCGGCGCACGGCGGATCGCCTTCCGCATGATGGGGGGCAGCGATCCCGAATCCGCCGCGCAGGTGCGCGAAGGACTGGCTGCGCAGGCGGCCCAGATGGGCCTCGCCTTCGGGACGCCGCGGACCGCGCGGATCGGTGAGGCGGTGGCCGCCTTCCTTCGCGAGGGCGGCGCGCTGCAGATCGGCACGGATGCGGAGGCGCCGGTCCCCATCCTCGAATTGATGATCCTGTCACAGCGCGACGGGCCGGGGGCCGCAGCCGAGGCGCTGGAGCTGGAGGCCAGCCACACCGCCCCGGAATAGGCCGGCCGGTCAGGCCGCCTGCAGCTCCTTGATGGCCTCGGCCATGGCGAGCCGCTTCTTGGCCTGCTCGACATGCAGGTTCTCGATCATGCGGCCGTCGACGGTGACGACGCCCTTGCCTTCGCGCTGGGCTTCCTCGAAGCCGGCGACGATGCGCGCCGCGCTCTCCAGCTGCGCCTCGGTCGGCGAGAAGACCTCGTTGCAGGGCCCGACCTGGGAAGGATGGATCAGGGTCTTGCCGTCGAAACCGAGTTCCAGGCCCTGGCGGCAGATCGCCCTGAAGCCTTCCTCGTCCTTGATGTCGTTGTAGACGCCATCGAGTATCTGGATGCCATAGGCGCGCGCCGCCAGCATGCACAGACCCAGCGAGGTGATCATCGGCAGACGGTCGGCCGTGTGCTGTGCGCCGGTGTCCTTGGCGATATCGTTGGTGCCCATGACCCAGACCGCAACGCGGTTGGAGGCGGCGGCGATCTCCTTCGCATTCAGGATGCCGATCGGCGTCTCCATCATGCACCACAGCGCCGTGGCCGCCGGCGCGCCGGCCTCGTCCATGGCCTCCACCAGCTTCTCGACGGTCGCCGCGTCGTTGATCTTCGGCACCAGGATCGCGTCGGGGCCGGCCTTGGCGACTGCGTCCATGTCGTCGGCGCCCCAGGGCGTGTCGAGACCGTTGATGCGGATGATCATCTCCCGCTTGCCATAGCCGCCGTCGGCGATCGCCTTGCAGACCTGCTCGCGCGCCTGGGCCTTCGCGTCCGGGGAGACTGCATCCTCCAGGTCGAGGATCAGCGCATCGGCGGGAATGGATTTCGCCTTCTCCAGCGCGCGGGCGTTGGAGCCCGGCATGTAGAGGACCGAGCGGCGGGGACGGACGTTGGCAGCCATGTTCGAAATCTCCCTCAATGAAGCCGGCGGCACTATAAAGGCCGGAATCGGTTCTGCAACGAGGGGGCGCGGGTGGCGATCCTGTCCATCTCCAGCCAGGTCGCGAAGGGCCATGTGGGCAATTCGGCAACCGCGTTCGCGCTCCGCCGGCTGGGCCACGAGGTCTGGGACGTGCCGACGGTGGTCCTGAGCCACCATCCCGGCCACGCGAAGCCGGAAGGCCTGGCCGTGCCGCCGGATACCCTGGCTGCGATGGTCCGTTCCGTGCTGGCGCGCGGACGGCCTTCGGCGGTCTTCTCCGGCTATCTGGCGGAGGCGGCGAACGGCGAGACAATGGCGGAGGCGGTCGAGGCCCTGCGCCGCGATGGCCCGATCCCCTATGTGATCGATCCGATCCTCGGGGATGCCGATACCGGTGTCTATGTCCGCGATGGCGTGGAGGCCGTGATCCGCGACCGGCTCCTGCCGCTGGCGGACATCGTGCTGCCGAATTGCTTCGAACTCGGCCTGCTGGCGGAGATGGAAATCGCCCGCACGGAAGACGCGCTGGCCGCCGCGCGGTCGCTGATCGCCAAGGGCGCAAAGGCGGTGATCTGCACTTCGGCGCCGGCGGGGGCGGACCGCATCGCCGTGCTGATGGTGACATCGGACCGGGCGTGGCGTCTGGAAATGCCGGTCGTGCCGGATGCGCCCAACGGCACCGGCGATCTGTTCGCCGGCGTCTTCATGGCGCGCTGGCTGGAGGGGATGAAGCTGCAGGAAGCGGCGGGTCACGCCGCCGGCGCTGTCCATGCGGTCGTTGCCTGGTCGAAGGCGGTCGGCGACGAGGATCTCGCCCTCGTGGTCGCCCAGTCGGCGCTGGCCGACCCGCCGTCATTGCCGGGCATCGAGCTGTTGTGATCCGATTGGAATCCGCCGCTGCCCGGCTCGTCCGGGCAGCCCATTCACTGTGCCGATCTGATGGAAAGCCCGGCTGAACCGGGCGATGACGAAGATGGGCGCTCCCGCTACGCGTCCTTCGGCGCGCGGGAGAACACCAGCATGACCACCGCGCCGGTCTTGCTGCCGGCGATGTGCTGCGTGCCGGGCGCGCGTATGGCGAAATCGCCCGCCCTGTAGGTCGTGTCGGCGTCGTAGAACTCGCCTTCCAGGACGTAGATCTCCTCGTATTCCTGATGCGCGTGCAGGGGCGCGTAAGCGCCGGGCTCCACCTTCATCAGCCAGGTCCTGTGGCCGCTGTCCGGGTCCTCGTGCAGCGGCTTGACCAGAAAGCCTTCAGTGTCGCTTTCCTGCCAGGACGTGCCCGCGGTGCGCTGCACCAGCGTGCCTTCGGTGGGTTTCGGCAGGGCGCCGTCCTGGCTGTGGAAGATCTCGTTCATGGCGTACTCCCGTCCGCGTTCAGGGCCTCGGCCCAGCGCTCCGCCCATTCTGACAGACCGCGCAGCTGCCGGCCAAGCTCCTCACCCATCGCCGTCATTTCATAGCCGTCATCGCCCAGGCGGATGATCCCCACTTCGCGCAACGACTTCAGGCGGCCGTTCAGCACCGTGGGCGAAACATCGTCGCAACTGGCGCGGAGCGCCCGGAAGGTCAAAGGGCCGCGCCGCAGTTCCCACAGGATGCGCAGCATCCAGCGCTGGCCCAGCAGGTCCAGCAGGGCCATGACCGGTCTGCCGGTGGTCGAGCCGCGTACGGGCGTTCCGGGTCTTGGGGTCACGGGTAGCTCTCCGATTGACGCTACTAAAAATGTAGCATATACATTTGCTACCAAAAACGTAGCGAAAGGCCGTTGCCATGTCCAATCCGCTCGCCCCGGTCGCCCGGCCCTATGCGCCCGAGGTCGCCGATCTGCTGTCCCGCTATCCGCAACGCGACGGCTATGTCCTGAAGCTGTTCCGCAGCTTCGCCAACAGCACCCGTTTCCTCAGGAAGGGCGTGGCGAACCTGCTGGACCCGGAGAGTCCTTTGCCGATGCGGCAGCGCGAGATCGTCATCCTCCGGGTCACCGCCAATCTGCGCTGCGAGTACGAGTGGGGCGTGCATGTCGCGGCCTTCGGCAGTCATGTCGGGTTCGCCGAGGCGCAGGTCCGGGCGACGGCGGGCGAGGGCGGGTCGGCCGATTGCTGGGAAGACGCGACGGAGCGGCTGTTGCTGGATGTGGTTGACGACATCTGCCGCGAAGGCGCGCCGGCGCCGGCGCGTCGCGAGTCCTTCCGCGCCGCCTGGAACGCCGAACAGCAGCTCGAGATCCTGGCGCTCTGCGGCAACTATCACACGATCAGCTTCGTCGCGAAAACGGCGGAGCTGGAACCGGAGGACTTCGCCGCACGCTTCCCCGGCTGATCAGCCGGTGCGCCGGCGCCGGCCGCCGCGGCGCCGGGGCGGATCGCCCGCCGCCGGTCCCGAGCGGACGGGCAGGGCGACCGCTTCGGCCAGGCGCGGGAAGGGCTCGGTCTTGTTGGGAAAGGCCATGGCGCTGACGAAATGCGCCTGGAATTTCGGCTCCATCGCCGTCTCGATCTTTTCGACGTCGCGCACCAGCTTCTCGACCTCGCGGCGGTGGCCGCGGTTGAGCAGCGCCATGCGCGCGCCCGTACCGGCGGCGTTGCCCACGGCGGCCACCTGATCCAGCGCGCAGTCCGGGATCAGTCCCAGCACCATGGCGTATTTCGGGTCGATATAGCTGCCGAAGGCGCCGGCCAGGCGGATGCGGTCCACGTTCTCCACGCCGAGGCGGTCCATCAGCAGCCGCACGCCGGCGTAGAGCGCGGCCTTGGCGAGTTGGATGGCGCGGACGTCTGTCTGGGTCACGCGCACCGCCACGCTGCCTTCGCGCCAGAGCACGTAGCTGAAGGTGCGGCCGTCCGAGACGACGCGGTCGGAGCGTTCGAGCATTGTCCCGTCGACCACGCCGTCCTCGTCGATGATGCCGGCAAGGAACATCTCGGCGATGGTTTCCACGATGCCGGAGCCGCAGATGCCGGTCACGCCGACCGCCGGGCTCTCCACGGCGAACTCCGGCTCGTCGGACCAGCGGTCGCAGCCGATGACCTTGATCTTCGGCTCCAGGGTCTCCGGGTCGATGCGGACCCGCTCGATGGCGCCTGGCGCCGCACGCTGGCCGCACGATATCTCCGCGCCCTCAAAGGCCGGCCCGGTGGGCGAAGAGGCCGCCAGCAGCCGGTCGCGGCTGCCGAGTACGATCTCGGCGTTGGTGCCGACATCGACCAGCAGGGTGATCGCCTCGCCCCGGTGCGGCGCCTCGGCCAGGGTCGCGGCGGCGGCGTCGGCGCCGACATGGCCGGCGATGCAGGGCAGGACGTAGACGCGCGCGCCGGGGTGGATCTCCACGCCGATCTCCCGCGCCGGCACGGCGACGGGGCCCGAGACGGCCAGCGCGAAAGGCGCGCCGCCGAGTTCGGTCGGATCGAGGCCGAGGAAGATGTGGTGCATCACCGGATTGCCGACGAAGGTGGCGTCCATGATGTCGTCGCGGCCCGCATTCGCCTCTGCCGCGACCTTGTCGATCAGCCCGGAGACAGCCCCGCGCACCGCCTCGGTCAGCGCCGGCAGGCCATCCGGGTTCATCAGCACGTAGGACACGCGGCTCATCAGATCCTCGCCGAAGCGCACTTGCGGGTTGGCGGTGCCGGCGGAAGCGACGGTACGGCCGCTCATCAGGTCGACCAGATGTGCGGCGATGGTGGTGGAGCCGATATCCACGGCGAGCCCGAAGGCGCGCTGGCGCAGTTCCGGCCAGAGCCCGATGATCACCGGTCCGGCGCTGTCATCGTGGATCGCCGCGGTGACCTTCCAGCCGCCCGCCCGCAATACCTTCTGCAGATGCGGCAACAGCGGCGGGTCGAGGCGCGCGCCATCGACCATCCACTCGCGGGCCAGCGCCTGCTGCAGGCGGTCGAGATCGCCGCTGGGATTGGCCATGTCGGGTTCGGCCACCTCGACATACATCAGCCGCACCGCCGGGTCGCGGTCTATATGGCGGGTCTCCGCGCGCTTGCGCACGATCTGCTTGTTGACCGCCGAATCCGTCGGCACGTCGACCACCAGATCGCCCCCGATCCTGGCCTGACAGGAGAGCCGGCGGTCGGCGGGCAGCGCACGGCGCCGGGTGTAGCGCGCCTCGACGTCGCCCACGGCGCTGAGAGTCTCCGGGCTGGAGGTGATCTTGTGCTTCGCGAAACGCCCGGCGGTCGGCGTCACCTGGCAGCGGCCGCAGAGCCCCCGTCCGCCGCAGACGCTTTCGACATAGACGCCAAGGGACCGCGCGGCGTCGAGCAGCGGCGTGCCGTGCGCGAACCGGCCCCGCCGGCCCGAGGGCATGAACACGACCAGCGCGTCCTTCGTCTCGCTCATCTCGCGCGCCTCGCCGTTCGCTTGTCCATGTCCGGCGATTAGACCACGTTCGGCCCCGAGGCGGGCGTCAAAGCGACAGCGGCTTGATTTTGCGCGCCTCCGTTCCATTCTTCGGTGCTCCGCGGCCAATCCCACAGGACTCGTTCCTCATGACAGACGACCAGCAGCCGAGGCTGCGCGCCAGCATGGCCGAAGGCGCGCGCGAATCGCTGGGCTTCGCCATCGGCGCCCTGATGTTCGGCGTGGTCTTCGGATCTGCCGCGGTGGCGGTCGGCATGCCCGTGGAGCAAGGCCTGGTCATGAGCGCGACGGCCTTCGCCGGCGCGGCCCAGTTCGCCGTGCTGCCGCTCTGGGAGCATCCGCTGTCCTTCCTCGCGATCGCCATTTCCGCGGCGCTGGTTTCCACGCGCAACATCCTGATGGGGCTCAGCCTTTCCAGGGATCTCAGGCGGGCCGGCTGGCCGCTGCGGCTGCTGGCGATCTTCACCCTGGTCGATGCGAGCTGGGCGCTCGCCATGCGTCATCGCGGACGACCGGATCTCGCCGCCTTCTTCTGCGGCAGTTCGCTGACCCTTTATGTGGCATGGATGGCGGGCGTCGCGGCGGGGGGCATGCTGCCGGGTCTGCTGGGACCGGCAACGATCGCGGCGCTGGGCTTCGGCGGCGTGATCTTTCTCGGCCTGATCATCGTCCTGCTGGTCCGGGACAGGGTGGGGCCGCGGCTGCCATGGCTCGTCTCCGCCGTCGTGGCGGTTGCGATCTCGCCCTTCGCGCCGCCCAGCCTGACCCTTCTGGCCGCCGTCGGCGCCGGCGCGGCATCGGCTCTGGTCCTGCCGGGGCGGCCCTCATGAGCACCGGGACAGAAGCATGGCTGGCGATCGGTCTGGTCGCGCTTGTAGTTTTTGCATCAAGAGCTTCCGGGTACTTTCTCGGATCGAAGGTGAGGGAAGATGGACGCCTCCGGCGGCTTTTCGACGTGTTGCCGGGCTGTGCGATCGCGGCCGTGATCGCGCCGGTCATCGTCCGGGCCGGTGCGGTCGAGATTGTGGCCCTGGCCGCCGCCGCATCGCTGCTCTGGTTCACCCACAATCTGGGCCTGGCGCTGGCGTCCGGACTGGTGGTGCTGATCGCCGGAGCCAATCTCGGGCTGGTTCTCTGATCACGCGTGAGTGAAGCGGATATGGACGAATAATCGCCGTCCAAGCCTTGTTAACCACGCGGCCGGTCATGACAATGCGCACGTCGCCGGTCATCGGCCGGCAGGCGGGGAAAAATGGGAGTGACAGTTCAATGCGCAAGGTTCTGATGATTGGCGCGGCGGTGGTCTTTGCAGCGGGTGCTGCCTGGGCGGGCGCACACGGATCCATGTCGGATCAGCGGGTCGAGGACATGAAGACGATCGGCGGCGCCATGAAGGCGATCGGCGACGGCGAAGGCGATGCGGTGGCGCACGCCAAGACGGTCAACATGCTGGCCAAGGGGTTGCACGCCAAGTTCCCCGAAGGCTCGATGGAGTACCGCGCCAAGGCCGAAATCTGGAGCGATCCGGAAGGCTTCAAGAAGTCCATGGACGAGATGGTCGCCGCCAGTGAGAACCTGGTCGATGCCGCAATGACCGGCGACCGGAGCAAGACCCTTGCGGCGCTCGGCGCCACGGGCAAGACCTGCAAGAGCTGCCACGAGACCTATCGCGGTCCGAAGCCCGGCGAATGATGACGGGGCTTCGCGCCCGAGCGATCGGCTGGGCGGCCGGGGCGATGGCCCTGGCCGCCTGCTCGTCCGCGCTGGCGCAGGATCTGGTACAGAAAGGCGCCTATCTGGTCCGGGCCGGCGGCTGCGTCGCCTGCCACACGGCGAAGGACGGGGCGCCGCTGGCCGGCGGGCATGCATTGAAGACTCCGTTCGGCACCTTCTACAGCCCCAACATCACGCCGGATCCGGAGACCGGCATCGGCGAATGGAGCGACGATGATTTCGTCCGCGCTCTTCACGAGGGCGTCGCCCCGGACGGCGCACGCTATTTTCCGGTCTTTCCCTACACCAGCTACACGAAGATGAGCCGGGAGGACGCGCTGGCCATCAAGGCCTATCTGTTCTCCCTCGAGCCGGTTTCGCAGGTCAGGCGCGAACATGACGTGGGCTTTCCCTTCTCCTGGCGGTTCCTGCAGCGCGGCTGGCGGCTGCTGAACTTCGACGAGGGCCGCTTCGAGCCCGATCCGGCGCGGGAGGCCAGCTGGAACCGCGGCGCCTATCTGGTCGAGGCCCTGGCCCATTGCAGCGAGTGCCACACGCCGCGCAACGTCATGGGGGGGCTGGACGGCGACATGTATCTCGCCGGCACGCCGGACGGACCCGAGGGGCAACTGGCGCCCAATATCACGCCGCACGAGACCGGGATCGGCGACTGGAGCCGGAACGACCTGGTGACGCTGATGAAGACCGCGATGCTGCCGGACTTCGACAGTGTCCAGGGCACGATGGAAGAAGCCATCGAGGATGGCCTGAAATACCTCAGCGACGAGGATCTCGCAGCCATCGCCGACTACATCATGTCGGTCAGGCCGATCGAGAACGAGGTCCGCGCGGCCCGCTGACCGGCGCTCTTGCGCTTCGCTCCCGCCTTCGGGCCCATGAGCGGAGGCGATGGGTGTCATGTGTCCGCGACTACTGGTGAGTAGCGTCAGGCGACGCTATGTTCCGGTCATGTTTCACGCAATGGTGCCCAAGTACGGCCTGACCCAACGAATTCGACGTGTCTGACATTCACAAGAACCTGCCTTCCGGCGATCACGACCATCACGCGGTGATCGAGGCGCGCGACCATGGCGTCGTCGACGCGCCGGTGGAGTCCCCGCGCCGTCGCCGGCGGTTTCTGCGTTTCTTCCTGCTGTTCGCGGTGCCGCTGGCCGCGCTGGTCGTGGGCGGCTATTTCTACGCCAAGTCCGGGCGCTACGTGACCACCGAGAACGCCTATGTGAAGTCGACCAAGGTCGCGGTTTCGGCCGATATCGACGGCCGCGTCGCGGCGGTGCACGTGGATCAGAACGACCGCGTTCAGGCCGGCGACGTACTGATCGAACTCGATGGCCGCGACTGGGAGATCGCCTTCCGGGAGGCCGAGGCGGAGATCAACCGCGTGCGCAGCCAGATCGCGCAGCTCCGGGCCAACTTCCGTGCCGAACAGGCGCTGCTGGACGAGGAGCGTTCGCGTATCGACCAGCTCAACAAGCAATATCAGCGCTTCAAGAACCTTTCCGAGCGCGGCATTGCGCCATCGCAGAAATTCGAGGAAGTCGAGGCCGAGCTGGTCGCCGCCGAACGGCGCGTCGCCACCCAGCGCGAGCGCGTGAACCAGGCACTGCTCGCCATCGGCGGCGATGTCGACAAGCCGGTCGAGGAACACCCGCTGTTCCTCAAGGCCGAGGCGGCGCGCGACGAGGCGCTGCTGGCGCTTGAGCGTACGCGGCTGATTGCGCCGGTCAGTGGCGTCGTCGCCGTCATGGACCTGGAAGTCGGCGAGTATGTCGAGGAAGGCCGGCCGGTCTTCGCCATTGTCGACGACAGCGAACCCTGGATCGTCGCCAATCTGAAGGAAACGCAGCTCACCCACATCACGGTCGGTCAGAATGTCGAGATCGAGCTCGACGCCTATCCGGGCGTGAGCTGGCACGCGGTGGTCGACAGCATCGCGCCGTCGACCGGGGCCGAGTTCTCGATCCTGCCGCCGCAGAACGCCTCGGGCAACTGGGTGAAGGTGGTCCAGCGTATTCCGGTAAAGCTGCGCCTGGATCCGGACCAGGACCGGCCCGCCCTGCGCGCCGGCATGACCGCCTCCATCGCCATCGACACGGGCCGGGAGCGCAAGCTTCTGACCGTCGCCCGCGCCGCGATCGCCCGCATCCGCGACTGAGGCCGGCGCCGCCGGGGCGCGGCCATCCGCCCATTGTGACCCTCGCGAAAGCCTGATATCCGGTCGGCTCACCATCCGGAGAGTCCCCCGATGATCCCCCGCTATTCGCGTCCCGAGATGACCGCCATCTGGTCGCCGGAGAACAAGTTCCGAATCTGGTTCGAGATCGAGGCCCACGCGACCGACGCTCAGGCCGAGCTCGGTATCGTGCCGAAGGAAGCCGCGAAGGCGGTGTGGGAGCGGGGCGGCTTCGAGGTCGAGCGCATCGACGAGATCGAACGCGAGGTCAAGCACGACGTCATCGCGTTTCTGACGTCGCTCGCCGAGCATGTCGGCGACGAGGCACGGTTCGTCCACCAGGGCATGACATCTTCGGACGTGCTCGACACCTGCCTGGCGGTCCAGCTCACCCAGGCGGCGGACATTCTCCTGGCCGACATCGATGCGCTGCTCGCCGCACTGAAGCAGCGTGCGCTGGAGCACAAGATGACGGTCAAGGTCGGCCGCAGCCACGGCATCCATGCCGAGCCGACCACCTTCGGCGTCACCCTGGCGACCTTCTATGCCGAGTTCGCCCGCAACCGGGAACGGCTGGTCCAGGCGCGCCGGGACGTCGGCACCTGCGCCATTTCCGGCGCCGTGGGCACCTTCGCCAATATCGATCCGCGGGTCGAGGAACACGTGGCGGAGAAGCTGGGGCTGACGGTCGAGCCGGTTTCGACGCAGGTGATCCCGCGCGACCGCCACGCCATGTTCTTCGCCACCCTCGGCGTCATCGCTTCGTCGGTGGAGCGGCTGGCGACCGAGATTCGCCATCTGCAGCGGACCGAGGTGCTGGAGGCCGAGGAATACTTCTCGCCGGGGCAGAAGGGCTCGTCGGCCATGCCGCACAAGCGCAATCCGGTGCTGACCGAGAACCTGACCGGTCTCGCGCGCTATGTCCGCGCCCAGGTCATTCCGGCGATGGAGAACGTGGCGCTCTGGCACGAACGCGATATCTCGCATTCCTCGGTCGAGCGCATGATCGGTCCCGACGTTACCGTTACCCTCGACTTCGCCCTGATGCGCCTGGCCAACGTGGTTGGGAATCTCGTGGTCTATCCGGAGCGGATGAAGGCGAACCTGGAGCGTCTGGGCGGGCTGATCCATTCGCAGCGCGTGCTGCTGGCCCTGACCCAGGGCGGGGTCAGCCGCGAAGACGCCTATCGCCTGGTGCAGCGAAACGCGATGAAAGTCTGGGAAGCCGACGGCAAGGCCGATCTGCTGGCCCTGCTGAAGGCCGACCCGGAAGTCTCGGCGGCCGTGTCGGCGGAAAGGCTGGAGGCCATGTTCGACCTCGAATACCACCTGAAGCACGTCGACACGATCTTCGCGCGGGTCTTCGGCGAAAGCTGACTGACAGGCCGCGCCGCCGGCCCGGACCCGTCAGCCAGATTCACAGGCTTCGATCAGCCATCGCGGCGCGGCCGCCGGCCCGGAAGCCCGCCATTGGTGCGGCCGGGGCGGGCGCTCGTCTCGCCGCCACGCGGCGGCAGAGTCGAGCCCGGATGGTCCGCACGATGACGAACGGTGCGGGAGGCCTCGAAAATTGACATGGCGAAGACGTCGTACATCATTGATCTCCTCTGGTTCGGCGTCGTTTCTCGAAGGGGAAGATGGTTCGGACCGTAGCCGGAGGCGAGCCAGCAATTATTCTCGTTCTGTAAGATGAATTGACATATGCCGACCCGATGGGATCTGCCCTCGCTGACCTCGGTCAAGGCCTTCGAGGCGGCGGCGCGCAACCTGAACATGAGCCGCGCCGCCGATGAACTGAACGTGACCCACGCCGCGGTGAGCCAGCAGGTGCGCGCGCTGGAGCGTTGGCTTGGCGTGCGGCTGTTCACGCGCCAGGGCAAGGGGATCATGCTCACGCCGGAAGGGACCCGCTACGCCGAGCAGCTCAGCCGGTCCTTCGAGGTGATGGAGCAGGCCTCCCGCGAGGCCCGGCGCCAGTCCACGACACGGCCGCTGGAGGTGAACACGACCACGTCCTTCGCCTCGCGCTGGCTGGTGCCGCGCCTCGGCCGTTTCCAGATGGCCGCGCCGGAAGTTGAGCTTCGCATCTCGCCCAGCCGGCAGCTTGTCGACTTCGACCGCGACCCCGTCGACGTGGCGATCCGCTATGGCGGGGGCGGCTGGCCGGGCGTCATCTCGGAGCGCTTCATGGCCGGCCGCATGGTCGCGGTCTGCCATCCCGATCTGCTGCCGGCGGGCACGAAGGGCCTCACGCCCGCGCATCTCGCCAATCTCACACTGCTCCACGACGCCGACTACTCCGAGTGGGAGCAATGGGTGCTGGAGAACGGCTGGGACATCGATGTCCGCCAGGGCCTTGTTTTCGGGATGAGCACGCTGGTCGTCGAGGCGGCGCTGAGCGGCCAGGGCGTCGCCCTGACGGTGGAGTCGCTGGTGCGCCGCGATGTCGAGGCGGGGCGGCTGACCGCGCTCCACGATGCGGGGCGGGAATACGCCAGCGGCTATTACCTGGTCTATCGCGAACAGGATGCGGCGCGTCCCAATCTTGCCGCATTTCTGGCGTGGATGCGGGCGGAGGCGGCGCGGGAGGCCGGGGACGATCCGGTCAGATGACGCCCTGTTCGACGATCCGACGTCCTTCCGCAATCCGGTCGTAGCGGAAGCGGTCGAGATCCAGCGAATGGCTGCGCCCGTCCATGATCCATTCGGCCAGCGCGCGGCCGACCGCTGGCGCCTGCTACAGGCCGTGCCCCGAAAACCCGTTGGCGAAGTAGAGGTTCGCAATCTCCGGATGCGGTCCCAGGATCGCGTTCTGGTCGAAGCTGTTGAAGTCGTAGAAACCGGCCCAGGCGCCGGTCATGCGCAGCCGCTCGAAGCAGGGCGCGCGGCGGGCGAGCGACGGCCAGATGAGATCGTCGAACGCGCTGTAGTCCGGTTCCAGTTCGCCGCCGTCCGGGTCCGGCTGGCCGGGCAGGGGCGAGGAGCCGGTGAGGAACTGTGCGCCCTCGGGCCTCAGATAGACCCCCGACGGATCGATCAGCAGGACCGGATCGGCGGGCGGATCCGGCGTTGTCACGGTGAAGACGGTGCGCCGGCGGGGCCGCACCGGGAGATCGATTCCTGCCGTCGCGGCCAGTTCGCCCGCCCAGGGTCCGGCGGCGTTGATCACGATACCGGCGCCAAGTTCGCCGCCGTCGCTCAACGCCACGCCCGTCAACCGGCGGCCGTCCCGCATCAGACCGTCGGCCCGATCGTTCAGGTACTCCGCGCCAGCGTGGATCGCGCCGGCGCGGAACGCCCGCAGCAGGGCGTAGGCGTCCAGCCAGCCCTCGTCGCGCTCCCCCAGCGCCGCCGCTGCGACGCCTTCGGTGCTGATCCAGGGCAGCCGGTCCGCCAGTTCCGCGGGCGTCAGCATTGCGACCGCGGCGCCCGTGGCCCGCTGGACGCGAACATTCGCGGCCAGGGCTTCCGCGCCCGCCTCGGTGGCGATGAACAGATAGTGCCCCTCGCGGAACTGCACGTTGGGCCGGTCCTCGCCATCGACGCCCAGCCGCTCGCCGGCCTGCCGGATGAAGTCGATCCCGAAGCGCGAGATCAGGATGTTCTCGGGCGTGGAAAACTGCTGGCGGATCGAGCCGAGCGATCGTCCCGTGGCGCCCTGCGCATAAGCTGGGTCCGGTTCGATGACAGTGATGCGGGCGTCGCAGCCGCGCGCCGCCTTGAGCCACCAGGCGATGGCCGAGCCGATGACGCCGCCGCCGACGATCACGATGTCCGTCCGCTTCATGGCGGCCAGCATGGAACGCGGTCTGCTGACCCGCAAGCCGGGTGACGCGGGACGCGCGAGAGAGTAGAACCCGTGCCATGGCTAGAACATTCGATCTGATCGTTTCGGGCGGCACGCTGGTCAATCACGAAGGTGAGGGCGCGGCCGATATCGGCATTACCGGCGGCGTGATCCGGGAAATCGGCGACCTCGGCAGGGCCGATGCGGGCGAACGCATCGACGCCGCGGGCCTGCACGTGCTGCCCGGGGTGATCGACAGCCAGGTGCATTTCCGCGAACCGGGGCTTGAGCACAAGGAAGACCTGCAGGCCGGGATGGACGGCGCGGCGCTGGGGGGTGTCACGGCGATCTTCGAGATGCCCAACACGACGCCGTCGACGACGACCGCCGAGGCCATCCGCGACAAGCTGGAGCGCGCCAGGGGCCGGGCGGCGGTCGATCACGCCTTCTATGTCGGCGCGGCGGTGGAGAATGTCGACGACCTCGCCGAACTGGAGCGACTGCCCGGCGTCTGCGGCGTGAAGATCTTCATGGGGGCATCGACGGGCAACCTGCTGGTGCCTGACGACATGAACCTGCTGCGCGCGCTCAGGGTGGGGCGCCGGCGCGTCGCCGTGCATGCCGAGGACGAGCCGCGGATGAACGCGCGCCAGCACTTCCGCACCCATGACGACCCGTCGAGCCATCCCGTCTGGCGCGACGCGCAGAGCGCGCTCAAGGCTACGCGGCGCCTGATCCGCCTCGCCCGGATCGCCGGACGGCGGGTGCACGTGCTCCACGTGACGACCGCCGACGAGATGGGTTTCCTGGCGGCCAACAAGGACATCGCCACGGTGGAGGTGACGCCGCAGCACCTGACGCTGAAGGCGGAGACGGCCTATGCCCGCCTCGGCACGCGGGCGCAGATGAACCCGCCGATCCGTTCGGCGGCGCACCGGGCGGGCCTGTGGTGGGCGCTGAACCAGGGTGTCGTGGACGTCATCGGGTCCGATCACGCGCCCCATACGCTGGAGGAGAAGGCGCGCCCCTATCCGCTGAGCCCCGCCGGCATGCCAGGTGTCCAGACCCTCGTTCCCGTTCTGCTGAACCACGTGGCCAGGGGCCGGTTGAGCCTGGCGCGCTTCGTCGACCTGACGAGCGCCGGGCCGAACCGCGTCTTCGGTATCGCCGGCAAGGGGCGCATGGCCCGCGGCTATGACGGCGACCTGACCCTGGTCGATCTCAAGCGAAAGGAAACGATCCGCAACGCCGACATGGCCAACCGCTCCGGCTGGACGCCCTTCGACGGCATGCGCGTGACCGGCTGGCCCGTCATGACGATCGTGCGGGGGCAGGTCGCGATGCGCGATGGCGAATTGACGAGCCGGGATATTGGCCGGCCCGTCCGCTTTCAGGAGACGCTGTAGCGGCGTCGGGACTCACCCGCTCCACCATCCGATGATGCTGCGGCGGAGAAGCTCCGTGAGACCCGTTTCCGAAGGCGGGCCGGGTTTCGTCGCGCGCCCGGCGGCGGCGGCGCGGAAGCGTTCGGGATATGCCGGGTGTTCGGTATTCATCCAGCGGTCCCACCAGGTGAAGTAGAGACCGTAGTTCCATCGCCCCAGTTCATGATGGATGTCGTGATGGGTGGGCGTGGTCAGCCAGCGTGTCAGCGGCCAGTTCACCCAGCGCCGCGGCAGGAATTCGTGGCCGCAATGGCCCATGACATTGCGCGCCATCATGTGCACGATAAAGATCGAGATGCTGACCGTTTCAAGGCCGCCTGCCGCGAGCAGCGCGATTGGCAGGAAGGCTGCTTCGAGCAAGGCCTCCAGGGGCGCGAAGGCATAGGCGGCCCAGGGCGAGGGCGTGCGCGAGCGATGATGGGTGACATGGGCCGCGCGAAACAGCGGTCGCCAGTGCAACGCGCGGTGCATCCAGTAGAAATAGGCGTCGTGGAGCACGATGAGAACCACGGTCTCGATCGTGATCGTGAGGGCGCAGTTGCCGCTGCGAAGCTCCGCGAGGCCCAGCCAATCAAGACCGTAGACGAGAAAGAAGCCGTTGAGCGAGAAGACGATTGCGGTGAGCAATGAAAAGCCGATTTCGCGACGGCGATCACGCAGGCCGGGGCGCCGGTTCTGGATGCGCCAACGGCTGGCGCGCCCGCCGGCCAGTGCAATCAGCAGCGCCGCCGGCGCGGCGAAGACGAAGTACCGGGCCGTGTCGGTCAGAAGTATCCGCGGCCATATCTCGGGGAATCGGGTCAGCAGGCCCACGATCGGTTCGAGCCATTCCATGGCGATCTCCTGTTCATTGGATCGCCCACGCTCTGGCCCATTCACGCCGGCAGGTCTGGCCGAATTCGGAAACCAACCGGTCCTTTCGTCAATCGGACAGCTTTTTCAGGAATCGGCGGACCGGCGACTGGCGATCTGACGGCGGAAGGCGGACGGTGTCTGCCCGGTCAGTTCGCGGAATGCACGGTTGAAGGGACCAACCGATCCGTAACCGAGATCCATCGCGATCGTCAGGATCGGCAGCCGGTCATTGGCTGGATCGGCGAATCGGCGTCTTGCCTCCTCGATCCGGTAGTGGTTGAGAAAGGCCGGGAAGTTGCGGTAGCCGAGATGGCGGTTGATCGCACGGCGCAATCGGTATTCCGGCGCACCCAGTTCCGTGGCCAATGCTGTGATGGAAAGCTCCGGCTTGAACAACTCGCCGGCCGCCGCGTGCGCTTCGATACGCCGGGCCAGCTCGGCATCTTCGTCGGGGGCGGATGCGTCGCCCGCAACTGTCTTGTGTGGCCGCGTCGATATGGTCTGATTGACAAACAGTTCTCCGCGCGGACGCAGCAGCACCATCGCGGACAGCGTACTCATGACGAGTATGGCCACCGCCGCAATGGGTTCCAGTGGCGCGCGCGCGACGGCGTCCGAAAGGATCAGTTCCACGGCGAGAACGACGGCGGTGATTCCGACGGAGGCTGCTGCGAATGTGAGGCGGAGCCCACGGCGCAGCGCGACGAGATCGTCCGGTCGTCCCTGCAGCGCGCGCCGCGCGACGTCAATCAGAGCGCCGAGCCCGGCAATGCGAACCCCGTCGCGCAGGGCGGTCTGCCACTCGCCGGAATGATCGATGAGCCACACGGCGAGCCAGGCGACGAACAGACCCGGTATCCAGATCCAGCCAGGGCGGAAACCGTCTTCGAGGTGCATGCGCGCAATGACCCAGACCAGGAAAGGAATCAGCGCCGTCCAGGCGCCCACTGCGCCGCGGAGCGCCGCCGGGACTTCCGTGGCGTTCCAGGGCCCCGAAAGCCAGAGATACCCGACCACGGAAACGGCGAGCAGCGCCATCAGCCATGCGCCGATCCGACGCGGATGGACGGCAAGAAACACCGCCGCAATGACAGTATTGACCCCGATCGCGAGCAAGCGGGCAACGATTTCAATATCTTCGTTCATAGACCTTCTTGAACCTGCGGCTGAGCGACGCTCGGTCTTCACGGCTATGAGATCGTAGAGCGCCGGCCATCACCCATCCGTGTGCCGCCAAAATGCCTTAATTCGGCCCTTGGCGGACCGCGAAGCAAGACACATATCGGGTTCAAGGCAGCGTTCCGCGGACGTTCCGATCATAGTCAGGTGCCCCCCTCCACCTGCCCGGACCGTCCAAGGAAACTGCCAGGAAACGACATAAAAGGGTTTCACATCAGGAACCGGTGGACAATCACCCCTCCTGCGACCCGATCCACCGGGACCGACCTGAGACCCGTCGTTTCCACCAAATACTGGCCCGTCGTCCGGTCCTGAAAGTCCCCCCTCTCTTTCAGCCGGACGGCGGGCTTTGTTTTTTCCTACCACCTGCCGAACAGATAGCCTCGTTCCCACGCCTTGCCGGTGCTTTGGCGGATGGCTTCGTCGGTGATGCCCACGCGGTTGAGCCGCGCCTGCATCCAGTCCAGCAGCCGGTGCTGCATATCACTGCGAACGTCCTCGTGGCCGGGATCGGCGCCGAGATCGATCTGCTCGGAGGGGTCGTTCTCCAGATCGTAGAGCTCCGGACGAAAGCGGGGATGGCGGACGAATTTCCAGCGTTCCGTCCGCACCATCCATGACTTCGCCTCCTGCGGTTCCAACCCCAGCGCCGGCCGGGCGTGGCGCAGGGAATAGTCATGCTCGGCGAAGACGGCGTCGCGCCAGCCGGCAGCGCCATCGCCGCGGATGAAGGGCAGGAGGGAACGGCCCTCCAGGCGGTGCCAGGCGGGCGCTCCACCGACCAGCTCAATCAGCGTCGGGATCAGGTCTATGGCTTCCGCCATGGCTTCGATCACCCGCCCGCGGCTCCCTTCGGCGGCCGGGGAGGGGTCGACGACGATCAGCGGAATGCGCAGCGCCTCCTCGAAATGGAGTTCCTTCTCGCCCAGGCCATGGTCGCCGAGATAGTCGCCATGATCGCTGGTGACGACGATGACCGTGTCCGCCAGACGTCCGCGATCGTCCAGGAAATCGATCAGCCGCCCCAGATGGTCGTCGATCTGCTCGATCAGGCCCATGTACGTCGGAATCACGGTGTCGCGGCATTCGTCGCGCCGGAATTCGATGGATTCCGGGTGATCGCGGAAGGCGGCCACCACGGGATGAGTCTCGCCTTCGCCTTCGCTCCGATTGCCCGGCAGGACATGCTCGCGCCCGTATTTCCGGTGATAGGGATCCGGTGCGACATAGGGCCAGTGCGGCTTGATGTAGGAGAGGTGCAGGCACCAGGGCCGCTCCCCGGCGTCGTCGATGAAGTCCATGGCGCGGCGCGTCATGTAGGCGGTCTCGCTGTCCTCCTCCGCGGCCACTGTCGGGAAGCGGGCGTTGCGCATCAGCCAGCCCGACGGGTCGCCACCGTCGCCGCGGCGCACCGAATTGGCGACCTCGTGCCACAGGTTCACGCCCTCGTAGCCGCGGCCGCGAAGCCAGGCTTCGTACTGCGTGTCGGGGACGAACGGCGCCAGTTTCTGCAGCCCGTCGTCGCGGTCCCAAGGCTCGAAGCCGCACTCGGCCAGGAACCGCCCCGGTCCTTCGGCAGGATCTAGACCGAGGCGGCGGATAGCGGCCTCGTCCGCCTTCATGTGCGTCTTGCCGGCCAGCGCCGTCCGCAGTCCCAGCGGGTTCAGATAGTCACCCAGCGTCCATTCGTCCGGCCGGAGCGGATAATTGTTGTAGCTGGCCCCGTGACTGAGGACGTAGCGGCCCGTGTAGAAGGACATGCGCGACGGTCCGCAGACCGCGCCCTGCACGAAGGCGTTGGCGAACCGCACCCCCCGGGCGGCCAGCGCGTCGATGGTCGGCGTCCGCATCCAGGGATGGCCCGTGCAGCCCAGGAAATCGAAGCGGAGCTGGTCCGCCATCACGAAGAGGATATTGCGTGGTTCGCCCAAGGCTTCCGTTCCCGATGCACTGTCCGCCGACATCCTAGTCGCGTGTGGCGCCGCCTCCAATCGCCTCGGGCCGCTGCAATTCCGTTTGATATATTCTTGAGAATGTGTATATATATTCCATAGAATATTTCTATGGAGAACGGCGATGGTCTCGCGGCGGAAGTTCATCAGGATCATGGGTGTGGGCGGTGGGGTTGCCGCGCTGACGGCGGGGGGCGGCTACTGGGCGATGACCCGGGGCGCGATGCCCGACAGCGCGGTCGCCCCATGGCGGGCGCCGGGGCAGGGGATCGACGATCCCCGTATCCGCGCGGCTGCTCACGCCCTGCTGGCGCCGAATCCGCACAACATGCAGCCTTGGCTGCTGCGCCTGGAAGGCGATAACGCGCTGACGCTGCATGTCGACCTCGATCGCCTGCTGCCGGAAACCGATCCGCCGGGCCGGCAGATCCTGATCGGCCACGGGACATTTCTGGAAATATACCGTATGGCCGCGGCCGAGAGCGGCCACCGCGCCGAAATCGAACTGCTGCCCGAAGGCTCCTTCGCGCCGGAGCGTCTGGACGGCCGGCCGGTGGCCCGCCTTCGCCTCGTTCGCGACCCGGTGGTCATCCGCGATCCGCTGTTCGCGGCGGTCGGTACTCGCCGCAGCAACAAGGAAACCTACGATATCGCCCGCCCGGTGACGGACGGCGAACTGGCGGCGCTGACCGGTCCGGGTCTGCATGGCGCGCGGGTGATGGGCAGCAACGATCCGGCGCTGCGGCCGGTGCTGCGCGACCTCATGGAGGCCGGGCTCCGCCGTGAGATCGAGACGCCCCGCACGTTCAGGGAAAGCATCGACCTGATGCGGCTGGGACCGGAGGAGATCGCCCGCAACCCGGACGGCATCGAACTCGCCGGTCCGATGATCTGGTGGGGTACCCGGCTGGGGTTCGTCAGCCGGGAAGCCATCGCCACGCCCGGCACCCAGTCGTTCCAGATCGGCCTGGACATGGCCCGCGACCAGGCGCAGACGGCGATGGGTTTCGCCTGGGTGGTGAGCCCCGACAACAGCCGCGCGAGCCAGATCCGCGCCGGCATGGACTATGTGCGCCTCAATCTGCAGGCGACCGTATCCGGCGTCGCGCTGCACCCCATGAGCCAGCTTCTGCAGGAATATCCGGAAATGGCGGACCTGCAGGCGCGGCTGCTGGATGCGCTTGCGGCCGAACCGCCGGCGCATGTCCAGATGCTGGTCCGTCTGGGTCACGCGGCGGCGCCGGGACCGACGCCGCGCCGGCCGGTCGCTGCTATAGTCAGGGCATGAGCGAATCCGCGAATACCTTTGCCCATAAGGGGCTGAGCGACCGCGAGCGGCTGCAGTGGGAATTGCTGACCAGCATCGGCATCTGCAACCAGCTCGCGTCGGAACGGGCGCGGCAGGTCCTGGGTGAGGATCTGCCGCTGCCGCTGTTCAGCATTCTCAACCATCTCGTCCGGCTGGGCGACGACCGCACGGTCACCGACCTTGCGCGCGCCTTCCAGGTGCAACAGCCCGGCATGACCAAGTCCGTGCAGAAGCTGCTGGCGAAGGGCTATCTCCGGGCCGAGGCTGATCCGGACGATGCGCGCCGCAAGCGTCTCTTCCTGACGGCCGAGGGACGCGCGGCCCACGATGCGGCCCTCAGGCGTCTGGCTCCCGACGCCGCCCGGATTTTCGCCGACTGGCCGACCGATGAACTGGCGGCGTTGCAGAAGCCGCTGTTCCGTCTGCGCCGCTGGCTCGATTCGCACCGCAATGACGCCGCAGCTGGCGAGATGTGAAGATCGCCGTCGTTGTCCGCCCTTCCGTCCGTCACCACCTGAACGGCAATGCAACGGACAACGGGAGGCGTGGCATGCGCCGCACAGCAGTGACCGTCGCCGCCGCCGTGATCGCCCTTGCCGGCGGCGCGGCCGCCGCCGCCGAACCGGCCGACGAGGTCAGGACCATACCGCTTGAAGTGAAGCTGGACTGGCAGAGCTTCGACCAGCGCGTGAACGGCGTCCATCTCGACTGCCGCATCTTCGACGGACAGGGCGAACGTGTCGGCCACGGCACGCGCGCGGGCCGGATCGATCCCGCCTTCCTGTCGCGGCGCGGGCGCGTGGAGACGACCATGACCGGTTTCCTTGTGATGGAAACGGCGCCAGCTGCGGATCTGACCTGCTCCTGCGAGGCTCGGTTCGATACCCGCAGCATCTTCTTCCGCTCCGGCGACGACGATTTCGGGCGGCGTCCGTTCATGTTCTACCGCCCGCTGCATCGCGCGCGGACGCAGTGCGAGCCCGCGATGGCGCAGCAGCGCGACGAGTCTTCCTGACAGAGCGGTTGAACACCGGCTAGAATCCTCAAGCGAAGTCCGAACGGGGGCCGGGGATGACCGAGAAATTCGTGCCGGCGTACAGGACCGGAGAGCCGCTGCCCGGCTGGAAGGGTGCGGCGGGGCCCGGCGATGCGCCGATGACGGGCCGCTACTGCACGCTTGAGCCGGCGGGCCGGCCGGCGCAGGCGGACGAGCTCTACGAAGTCTTCCAGACGGGCGGCGAAGCGCAGGACTGGCTCTACCTGCCCTATGGCCCCTTTCCCGATATCGAGACCTTCAGGGCCTGGTATCAGGCCACCTGCACGGGCAAGGATCCGCTTTTCGTTCTGATCCGCGACGCTGCGAGCCGCCGCGCGCTCGGACTCGCAAGCTTTCTCAACATCGAACGCGGCGTGGGACGGGTCGAGGTCGGCCATATCCATTTCTCCCCGGACCTGCAGCAGAGCGCCGCCGCGACCGAAGCGATGTACCTGATGATGAAGCGCGTCTTCGAGTGCGGCTTCCGCCGCTACGAGTGGAAGTGCGACAGCCTCAACGAACGCTCCCGGCGCGCGGCGCAGCGCTTCGGCTTTTCCTTCGAGGGCGTCTTCCGCCAGCACTATGTCGTCAAGGGACGCAACCGCGACACCGCCTGGTACGCCTGCATCGACCAGGAGTGGCCCCGGCTGCGCGAAGCCTACGAGACGTGGCTGGCGCCGGACAACTTCGACGCAGAAGGACGGCAGAAACGCCGCCTTTCGGCGCTTACGGGTCCCGTGCTCGTCCAGCGGGGATAGACCGGACGAACATTGCCATGCCCGCCCTGTGCGGGCATCCGGTTCAACTTGCGGACTCGCGGCGCAGCCGTTCCGGATCCCCGCACCAAGGCGGGGATGACAAGGAAGGCGCCGCGCTGGTCGTGAAACGAGGGCCTTGCGCTATTCGGCGGCCTCGGAGGCGTCCGCCGGGTTGCGGAACGCGGCCAGCAGTTCGGCCTCTTTCCGCTTCGCCTGGGCCAGGTTGCGCTCCTTGATGTGGCCGTACCCCTTGATCTGTTCGGGCAGCTTGGCGAGCTCCAGCGCGGTCATGTAGTTGGCGCTGCCGAGCTTCGCGGCGACCTCCTCCATCAGCGCTTCGTAGTCGGCGATGAGCTGGCGCTCGTGACGGCGCTCCTCGGTGCGTCCGAAGATATCGAACCGGGTGCCGCGCAGACCCTTCATCTTCGCCAGCACGCGGAACAGCGGCATGACCCAGGGGCCGAACTCCTTCTTCCCGATCTCGCCGGTCTCCGGGTCGGGCCGGCTGACGATCGGCGGGGCGAGGTGGAACTTCAGCTTGTAGTCGCCCTCGAACTGCTCGCGGATGCGGCGCATGAAGGTGCCGTCGGTGTAGAGCCGGGCGACCTCGTACTCGTCCTTGTAGGCCATCAGCTTCGCGAAGTTCCGCGCCACCGCCTCGGCGAGGCCGGTGAAGCCGCCGCCGGCGGCCTTGTCGGCCTTCTCGATCCTGCGCACCAGCGCCTCGTAGCGGTCCGCATAGGCCGCGTCCTGGTACTTCGTCAGCAGATCGCGGCGATGGGCGACGATGTCCTCCAGATCCGTGAGCGGCTTGTGGAACGGCACCACGGTGCCGGTCGGCTCGGCCGCCTTCTCGACCCGGTCGATGTCGTGAGCGGCCAGACGGCCCCAGTTGAAGGTTTCCTTGTTCATGGCCACGGCCACGCCGTTCAGCTCGATGGCGCGCATGATCGCCTCCAGGCCGACGGGAAGCTGTCCCCGCTGGTAGGCGTAGCCCAGCATGAACAGGTTGGTGGCGATGCTGTCGCCCATCAGCGCCGTGGCGATCCGCGTGGCGTCCAGGAACTCGGTCTGGTTGTCGCCGGCAGCCTGGCGGATGGCATCCTGCATGGCGTTCGGGCCGTACTGCAGATCCGGGTTGAGCGTGAACGCCGCCGTTGGCGCCAGGTGGCTGTTCACGATCGCGCGCGTGCCGCCATTGTCCATGGTCTGCAGCGCTGCTTCCGAGGCGGCAACGACCATGTCGCAGCCCAGCACGAGATCGGAGCCGCCGGACGCGATGCGGACCGCCTGGATGTCCTCGGGGCGTTTCGCGATGCGGACATGGCTCATCACCGCGCCGTTCTTCTGGGCGAGGCCGGTATAGTCCAGCACCGACGAGCCCTTGCCCTCCAGATGCGCCGCCATGCCGAGCAGGGCGCCGACGGTCAGCACGCCGGTGCCGCCGATGCCGGTGACCAGAATGCCGACCGGCTCGTCGAGGGGTGCGGTCTCGGGCGTCGGAAGGCCGGCGACGATATCGTCGATGGCGTTGCCGGATTTCGCCGGCGCCGATGCCCGCTTCGGCTTGCGCAGGCCGCCGCCATGGACGGTCACGAAGCTGGGGCAGAAGCCGTTGACGCAGGAAAAATCCTTGTTGCAGCTCGACTGGTTGATCTTGCGCTTGCGGCCGAGCTCGGTCTCGTCGGGTTCGACGGAGACGCAGTTCGACTTCACCGAACAGTCGCCGCAGCCCTCGCAGACCTCGGTGTTGATGAAGGCGCGCTTCGGCGGATCGGGATAGAGGCCGCGCTTGCGCCGGCGGCGCTTCTCGGCGGCGCAGGTCTGGTCGTAGATCAGCACCGTGCAGCCCGGCGTGTCGCGCAGATCCTTCTGCACCTGATCCAGCTCGGAGCGGTGATGGATCGGGGTGCCGGGGGGGAAGGCGTCCGCGGGGTACTTGTCGGGTTCGTCCGTGACGACCACCAGCCTGGTGATGTTCTCGGCGCTCACCTGGGCGGCGATGTCCATCGGCGTGAGCTGGCCGTCATGCCGCTGCCCGCCGGTCATGGCGACCGCGTCGTTGTAGAGGATCTTGTAGGTGATGTTGACGCCCGCGGCGGCCGAGGCGCGGATCGCCAGCAGGCCGGAATGGAAGTACGTGCCGTCGCCGAGGTTGGCGAAGACATGCTTGTCCTCGGTGAACGGCGCCTGGCCGATCCAGGGCGTGCCTTCGCCGCCCATCTGGGTATAGGTCGAGGTTTCCCGGTTCATCCACACGGCCATGAAGTGGCAGCCGATGCCTGCGGTGGCGCGGCTGCCCTCGGGCACGCGGGTGGAGGTGTTGTGCGGGCACCCGGAGCAGAAGTACGGCATCCGCTCCAGCTTCTGCTCGCCCTCCTTCGCCTGTGTCGCCATCGCCGCCATGCGCTGCTTGCGCTCCAGGAAATCGAGGCGATCCTCGATCTGCGGGCTGGTGTGCACCGGACGCAGCCGCTGGGCGATGGCCCGGGCGATCTCGGTCGGGCCCAGCTCGCCGTGGCTCGGGAACAGCCACTCGCGGTTCTCGTCGAACTTGCCGACGACGCGCGGACGGACATCCTCGCGCCAGTTGTAGAGCTGTTCCTTGATCTGGTTCTCGATAAGGGCGCGCTTCTCCTCGACCACCAGAACTTCTTCCAGACCCTCGGCGAAGTGGCGGGCGCCTTCCGGCTCCAGCGGCCAGGGCATGCCGACCTTGTAGACGCGCAGGCCGATATCGGCGGCCATCTTCTCGTCGATGCCGAGATCTTCCAGCGCCTGCATGACGTCCAGATAGGACTTTCCGGTGGTAATGATTCCCAGCCTCGGCTTCGGGCTGTCGATCACGATGCGGTCGATGCCGTTGGCGCGGGCGAACGCAATGGCGGCGTAGGTCTTGTAGCGGTGGAGGCGTTCCTCCTCCTTGAAGCGGTCGTCGGGCCAGCGGATGGACAGGCCGCCCTCGGGCAGTTCGATGTCAGGCAGGGTGACGTTCACCCGATGGGGATCGATGTAGACGCTGGCCGCGCTTTCCACCGTCTCCGAGACGCACTTGAAGCCGACCGCCACGCCGGCGAAGCGGCTCATGGCCCAGCCGAGCAGGCCGAAGTCCAGGTACTCCTGCACGTTCGCCGGATGCAGTACCGGTATCATCGCCGAGGCGAAGACGTGCTCCGACTGATGCAGCAGCGTGGACGAGACGCCGCCATGGTCGTCGCCGGCCAGCAGCAGCACGCCGCCATGCTTCGACATGCCGGCCGAGTTCATGTGCTTGAGCACGTCCAGCGAGCGGTCGACGCCCGGACCCTTGCCGTACCAGATGGAGAAGACGCCGTCGTACTTGGCGCTGGGATAGAGATTGGTCTGCTGCGAACCCCAGACGGCCGTGGCCGCCAGATCCTCGTTCACCCCGGGCTGGAAGTGGATGTGGTTCTTTTCCAGGAATTTCTTCGCCTGCCAGAGCTGCTGGTCATAGGCGCCGAGCGGTGAGCCGCGATAGCCGGAGATGAAGCAGCCCGTGTTCAGGCCCGCCGCGACGTCGCGCTGGCGCTGCATCATGGGCAGGCGGATCAGCGCCTGGATGCCGGTCAGGAATACGCGGCCTTCTTCCAGCTCGTATTTGTCGTCGAGAGTGACCTCGGCAAGACTCATCGGAAGATCCTCTGGACCAGTGGCATGGATATATTGGAAGGTACTTCGGAGCGGACTGAAAGTCAATATTAGGTCAGTTTTACTGACCTAATCGAGAGGCCGCCGCAAAACGATCCGCGCCCCGCCGAGGTGTCCGGCGCGAACCAGACCGACAAAGACCTCGTAACCGGCCATGTAGCGATCGTGCGCGTCGCCGCCATGCACATCCAGCGTCGCCTGGCGCAGGCTCCGGTACATCTCCATCCGCTCCGTCAGGATGCCCACCCAGTCCGCCGAAAGGTCGTCGACCTGGACGACCTCGAAGCCCGCGGCAACGGACATCTTCCGGTACTGGGCGGTGCTCTGGATGTTGACCATCTGCATGCCGCCGGTGGCGATGGCTTGGCGCTCGCTCTCGGTCAGCGCCGGGGCGGCCACCAGGTCGGTGAAGGCGAACCGGCCCCCGGGCTTCAGCGCCGCCAGGACGGAGCGCATCACGGCCAGCTTGTCGGGAATGTGGAGCATCGCTTCCTGGCTGATCGCCACGTCGATGCCCGAAGCCGAAAGCGGCACGCGCTGTGCGTCGGCGCGCACCACGCTGACCCGTCCGTCGAGGCCGACCAGCCGGTTCAGCCACCGGGCGTCGCGGCAGCGTCCCTCGTTCAGGTCCAGGGCCACGACACGGACGCCTGGCCAGCGCTCCGCGATCAGGCGTGCAGGCCCGCCGATGCCCGCGCAGATGTCGGCGATCGTCTGGCCGTCCGCGATGCCGGCCGCGGCCGCGAGAGCCAGCACCGCCTCGACGCCGCCATAGTGATCCTGATCGTGCGGCCGCAGGTCCGCCGCGCCCGGGCGTTGCGGGTCGCCGCCCGCGGCGGCGACCGCCGCCAGCACCTGCTCGGCGTTGATCGGATGGCGGTCGTAGAGATCGACCTCCGCGCCGCTCACCACGCCAGTTCCAGTATCTCGCGGACCTGTTCCGGGTCGTTGATCGGCCGGGGATTGGTGCGCACCCACATGTTCTGCATCGCGCCGGCTATGATGTCGTCGAACTGTTCGCGCCGCACGTCCATCGCCCTGAGGCTGCCCGGCTGATCCAGCGAGCGCACCAGATCGGCGACAGCGCGGGCGGCGTCACCATCCTCGCGTCCCATGGCGCTCGCGATCCATTTCTGCCGCGCCTCGGTGTGGCTGAGATTGTAGCGCAGCACCGGCGTCAGCATGACGCAGGACGTGTGGCCATGGCTCATGCCGGTCACCGCTCCCAGGCTGTGGCCGATGCCGTGGCTCGCGCCGTACTGCACCCTGAGAATGCCGGAGCCGGAGAGCCAGGCCGCCTGCTGGCAGGCCAGCCGGGCGCCCATGTCGGACGGGTTGCGCTTGGTGGCGGGCAGGGCGTCGTTGAACAGGCGCAGCGCCTGCAGGCTGCAGCCGTCGACCATCGGCGAGGGCTCGATCGCGCAGATGCCCTCGACGGCATGGTCGACGCCGCGGACGCCAGTGGAGAGCCAGAGCCAGTCCGGCGTGTGGATGGTCACCGCCGGGTCCAGGATGACGGTCATCGGATTGATCCCCGGCGCGGTATAGCCGTCCTTGATCTTGCGAGCCGGATCGGTACAGCCGCCCAGATTGGAGAATTCCGCCGCCGACAGGGTCGTCGGCACCGCGACGTGGGGGCAGGGGGGCGGGCCGATCTTCGGGATGTGGCGGCTGCCGTCCGCCAGCACCTTCATGTGCAGATCGCCCATGCCTTCGACCGTGTCGACGCCTTCGGCCATGCAGACGAGCATCACCTTCACCGCGTCGATCGGCGTGCCGCCGCCGACTGAAAGCAGCAGGTCCGGCTCCGCAGCCCTGGCCGCCCTGACCGCCTCGATGACGCAATCGCGTGGCGTGTGCTCGCGGATCTCGTCGAAGACGCCGGCGAAGCGGCCACCGAGCGCTTTCCTGATTCCTTCGATCACGTCGGTCTGGCGGTTCAGCGTCTTGCTGGCGACGACAAAGACCCGCCGCGCATTGCGCTTTTCGGCCTCGTCGGAGACGGCCTCGGCCGCCGGACGGCCCCACACCACGCGGTCCTGGGGCAGGAATTCGTGCTGTCCTGGCTTCATGCTACCTTTTCAGTCCCCGCGATCCTTCAGTGCCAGCTTGCCGGCATTGTAGGCCTCAAGATTGTTCAAAGCCTCGTCCCGGACAAGCAGATCGAGGAAAAGCGTGCGTTCCAGACCGAGTGCGTCGGCGTCGCCGGGCTCGTTGGCGGCGCGTGCAATGCGCTTGATGTGGCCGACGGCCAGCGGCGGGTGCGCGGCGATCCGTTCGGCCACGCCGACCGCATGGGCGACGACATCGCCCTTCACGACCCCGTTCAGCAGACCGAGTCCGAGGGCCTGAGCCGGGCCGAAGGCTTCGCCCAGCAGGCAGAGCTCCATGGCCTTCGCCGCACCGATCATGCGCGCGGTCCGCACAACGCCGCCGGCGCCGGGGAGAATGCCGAGCGCGATCTCGATCTGGCCCATGCGATAGTCGCCCTCGGCCGCGAAACGCATGTCGCAGGCCAGCGCCAGTTCCAGCCCGCCGCCCATGCAGGTGCCGTTGATCGCGGCGATGTGTGGCTTCGGGCTCGCTGCGATGGCATCGAAGACCCGGTCGATGTTGCGCGGGGGCAGGCGGCGCTCGGCGCTGAAGCCCAGCCCCTTCTCCCGGAGCGAACGGGACATCCCAGCCAGCACGTCGGTGTCGAAATGGCGGATGAAGACGCCGTCGGCGGCGCCGGTGTAGACCACGGCGCGCACCGCCGCATCGGCGTCGAGTTCCGGCGTCAGCGCCTCGAGGTCGGCCAGCGTGTCGTTGTCCATATAGCCGTGCGGCGGATTGTCGAACCGGACCAGCGCCACGGCGCCGCGGCGCTCCAACTTGAGTTGCTTCATCGGATTCCTCCCGGAGAATCTGGCATCATTCTGAAATACGCGCGGATCAGAATCATCCCCTTGCGGCGGGACGGGGTGTCCCGTCCGCGGCAGGACGACAGGGATCGTCGGAGGAAAGGGGCCGGGAACGCCACATGACAGTCAAGGCCGAAGATCAGCATGATGCGGCGCGGCCGCCGTTTCTGCCCTTTCCCGTGCGGGCGGTAAGGCAGGGTCTGCTGATCGCCGCGCCGACGGCCGCGTTGTTCGGCGGTTTCGCGGCCAACACCGATGTCTCGCCGGCGACGGCGCTGTTCTGCTGGCTCGGCGTCAACGCGCTGGCGCTGGCGCTGATCCAGCGCCAGATGCGGCAGCTCTGGCGGATGCGCCAGGCGGTCCGCCGCCTCAGCCGCGACCAGGCCCGGGGCGTAGCGGAGACCGAGGCGGGCTCGGAAAGTTCCAATCTGGCTGCAGAGATCGACCGGTTGAGCGCCGACCTCGTCGGCGAGCGCGCCCGCGCCGTGGCCGGGGAGGCCGCGCTGCGCGCGGTGCTCGACAGCCTGCAGCTTCCGGTTCTGATCTTCGACGCGGGCCGCCAGCTACGGTTTCTCAATCTCTCTGCGCGTGATCTGCTGGGCCAGGTGCCGGAGGGGCGGGACTTCGCTGCCGCACTGCGCAACCCCGACGTCCTGGCCGCCGTCGACCGCGTCATCCGGGGCGGGGCTTCGGAGGACGCGGAATTCCGGATCTATCAGCCGGTGCCTCGCCGGCTCAGGGTCCGCATCGAGGCTCTGCCCGCGCTGTCGGGCGCCAGCCGGTCCTTCATCGCCATGATCGACGATCTCACCGATTCCGAGCGCATGCGCGAAATGCGCTCGGACTTCGTCGCCGACGTCAGCCACGAACTGCGCACGCCGCTCGCTTCGGTGCTCAGCATCGTCGAGACGCTGAACGGCGCGGCGCGTGACGATCCGAAGGCGCAGCAGCGATTCCTCAAGATGCTGGAGGAGCAGGCGCGGCGCATGGCGCGGATCGTGGAGGATCTGCTGTCGCTCAGCCGCATCGAAATGCACGAACACCAGGCCCCGACGGGGGTTACCCAGCTCAACGATGTTCTGCGCAATGTTGCCGAGGTCTGCCAGTTCGCCGCCCGCGAACGCGACATGCGCCTGGAGATCGACCTGCCTGAGCGGCTGGACGTGGTGGGCGATTCGCACGAGCTGACTCGCCTGTTCCAGAATCTGGTCGACAACGCCCTGAAATACGGGGACCGCGGCACTGCCGTCCGGATTCACGCTTCGGTCGCGCGGAACATGGCCCGTGTCGCCGTGAGCGATCGCGGCCCCGGCATTCCGCGCGAACACATCCCGCGCCTGACGGAGCGGTTCTACCGCGTCGACAAGGGCCGCAGCCGGGCGGCGGGCGGCACCGGGCTCGGCCTCGCCATCGTCAAGCATGTCGTCAACCGCCACCGCGGCGAGCTCAAGATCAGTTCGGTGGAGAATGAGGGCTCCACCTTCACCGTGGAGCTGCCCCTGGCCCCCGGCTAAATCCATGCTGCAACTGCGAAAATAATTGTGGCACAAATCTGTAATATGACTGTCACAAAGCCCCGCTACGTCCGGCCCTGCTGTTTCCGACATGGAGGAACAAGGTGCTCAGGAAACTCGTACTGACGGCCGGCATGGCCGTGACATTCGCCGGCGTGGCCGAAGCCCGCGACCGCATCAGCATCGTCGGCTCGTCGACGGTGTTCCCCTACACCCAGGCTGTGGCCGAGGAGTTCGCCAACAAGACCGGAAATCCGGCCCCGGTCGTCGAATCGACCGGCACGGGCGGCGGCATGAAGATCTTCTGCGGCGGCATTGGTGAGGGCCATCCGGACATCACCGGCGCTTCCCGCGCCATGAAGAAGTCCGAGTGGGAGAACTGCCAGAAGAACGGCGTCACCGACGTCTCCGAGGCGATGATCGGCTTCGACGGCCTGTCCTTCGCCAGCTCGCGCAAGGGCCCTGACCTGGACGTGACCAAGGACCAGCTCTACCTGGCCCTGGCCGCGCAGGTTCCGGTCGACGGCAAGATCGTCGACAACCCCTACATGAAGTGGAGCCAGATCGACTCCTCGCTGCCCGACACCGAGATCACCGTCTACGGGCCGCCCCCGACGTCGGGCACTCGTGACGCCTGGGTCGAGCTGGTCATGGAAGAGGGCTGCGAGTCCTTCGACGCCGTCAAGGCTCTGTCCAAGGACGAACACAAGTCGGTCTGCTCGCGCATGCGCCAGGACGGCCCGTTCATCGAGGCCGGCGAGAACGACAACCTGATCGTGCAGCGCCTCGAGGCTGATCCGAACGCCTTCGGCATCTTCGGCTTCTCGTTCCTCTACGAGAACCAGGACAAGCTCAAGGGCGCCCAGATCGGCGGCGTGGCTCCCAGCTTCGAGACCATCGAGTCGGGCGACTACGGCGTCTCGCGGCCGCTGTTCTTCTACGTCAAGAACGCGCACCGCGGGGTCATCCCGGGTCTCAGCGAGTTCATCGAGGAGTACATGAGCGATGCGGCCCTGACCTCGGGCGGCTATCTCAACGAGCGTGGCCTTGTCCCGCTCAATGACGCGCGTCGTGAGGAACTTCAGGACGCGGTTCTGAACGGCAAGCAGTTCACGCGCTTCCAGGGTTCGTGATATTCGGCAACGGGGGAGGGAGTTGCGGCTCCCTTCCCTTCGCTGCCGTCTTGCATGACACCGACTATTCTTTGGAACATACCGACGATGTATGAATACGCCTTCCTCGCGATCGTCGTCATTGCCGCGGCCGGCTATTTTCTGGGCCGCTCCCGGGCGGTCGCCGTCAGCCCCCAGGGCCGGGGCGTAGGACTGCACTCCCTGCCCGCCTATTACGGCGCCTATGTCGCGCTCTGGGTCGGCCTGCCGGTCCTCGTGCTGGTCCTGATCTGGCTGTCGCTGCAGGGGCCGGCCGTGGATCAGCTGCTTCTGGCCTCGCTGCCGGAAGAACTGCTCGCCGGCAAGGGCGAGGGCGAGATCGACCTGATCGTCAGTGAGATCAAGTCCATCGCCGGCGGCCGCATCTTCGGCGAACCGGACCGGGCGGTGCTCGACGCCGCCGAGAGCTACAACCGCTGGCACGACATTGCCGACATGGCGATGCTGGTGGTCGTGCTGGCGGGCGCGCTCGGCGCGCTTGTCCTCACGCGGTCGCGGATCGCAGCGGGCTTTCGCGCGCGCCATGGCGTCGAGCGTATCCTGACCTGGCTGATGATCTTCTGCTCGGTGGTCGCCATCCTGACGACGCTGGGCATCATCTTCTCGCTGCTGTTCGAGAGCTTCCGCTTCTTCGCGCGGGTGCCCTTCTACGAGTTCCTGTTCGGACTGAACTGGGAGCCGCAAATTCCGATCCGCAAGGATCAGGTCGCCGGCCTGGGCGCATTCGGCGCCATTCCGGTCTTCCTGGGCACGATCCTGATCGCCTTCATCGCGATGCTGGTTGCCGGTCCGGTCGGCCTGCTCAGCGCCATCTACCTGGCGGAATACGCGAGTCCCCGGTTCCGCGGCGCGGTCAAGCCGATCCTGGAGATTCTCGCCGGCATCCCCACTGTCGTCTACGGCTTCTTCGCCGTCCTGACCGTCGCGCCTGCACTCCGCGACTTCGGCGACATGATCGGTCTCGACATCGCGCCTAACAGCGCGCTGGTCGCAGGCGCGGTCATGGGCATCATGATCATTCCCTTCATCTCCTCGCTGTCCGATGACGCCTTCGCGGCGGTGCCGCAGGCCATGCGCGATGCGTCGTACGGGCTCGGTGCGACCCAGTCCGAAACCATTCTCTCGGTTCTCATTCCTGCGGCGCTGCCCGGCATAGTCGGTGGCTTCCTGCTTGCCGTGAGCCGCGCCATCGGGGAGACCATGATCGTGGTCATGGCCGCGGGCCTGATCGCGAACCTGACGGCCAATCCGTTCGAGGCGGTCACCACAGTGACCGTGCAGATCGTCACCCTGCTGATCGGGGACACGGAGTTCGACAGCCCCAAGACACTCGCGGCCTTCGCGCTCGGTCTGGTGCTGTTCACCGCCACCCTGATTCTGAACATCGTCGCCCTTCGGATTGTCCGCAAATACCGGGAAAAATATGAGTAATCAGACCATGGACGTACGGGCCGGCAGCCTGCTGGACAAGACCGACGCCGCCAGCCGGCGGGTCCGCCGGCGTCATGCCGCCAACCGCCGGATGCAGGCCTATGGACTGGGCGCTATCGGTTTCGCGGTGCTGCTGCTGGGTATCCTGATCGGATCGCTCATCTGGTCGGGCGGGCAGGCGTTCTTCCAGACGCGTATCGACTTCACGGTTCATGTCGATCCGGCGAAGATCAATCGCGACGACCTCTACCGCAGCAACTGGCGGGCCATCGTCCAGGACAGCTTCATGGAGCTGTTCCCGGACGTCGACAATCCGCGGGAGCGCCGCGCGGCGGCGGGCATACTGAGTTCCGGCGCGCCCTATGTCCTGCGGGACCGCGTGATCTCCGATCCGGAACTGATCGGACAGACCATCCGGGTCTCCCTGCCGGCATCGGACCCGATCGACCAGTTCAACAAGGGCGTCATCACCCGCGACGTGCCCGAGGATCAGCGCATCGTCACCGACCAGGTCATCGCATGGTACGACCGCCTGGAGGCCGAGGGCCGTTTCTCGACCCCGGTCAACTGGTCGCTGATCACGGAGGCGGACAGCCGCTTCCCCGAGATGGCGGGCCTGTCCGGGGCGATCACGGGCTCGTTCTACGCCCTCCTCGTGTGCTTTCTGATCTCCTTCCCCGTCGGCATCGCGTCCGCCGTCTACCTGGAGGAGTTCGCGCCGAAGAACCGGTTCACCGATCTGATCGAGGTCAACATCAACAATCTCGCTGCAGTGCCGTCGGTGGTCTTCGGTCTGCTCGGCCTTGCGGTGTTCCTGCAGTTCTTCGGTCTGCCACGGTCGGCGCCGCTGGTGGGCGGCATGGTGCTGTCGCTGATGACCCTGCCGACGATCATCATCGCGACGCGTTCGGCGCTGAAGGCGGTGCCGCCGTCGATCCGCGAGGCCGCTTTCGGCGTCGGAGCCTCACGCCACCAGGTCGTGATCCACCACGTCATTCCCCTGGCCATGCCGGGTGCGATGACCGGCACTATCATCGGCCTTGCTCAGGCGCTGGGCGAGACCGCGCCGCTGCTGTTGATCGGCATGAACGCGTTCATTACCTCGGACCCGGGCGGTCTGATGGACCCCGCGACGGCGCTGCCGACGCAGATCTTCATCTGGGCGGACAGTCCCGAGCGCGGGTTCGTCGCCCGGACCTCGGCCGCGATTCTGGTGCTGATCGGCTTCCTGATCTCCATGAACCTGATCGCCGTGCTGCTGCGCCAGCGCTTCCAACGGAAATGGTAGAAGAAGGCAATGGACATGAATGAAGCGGCTCCCAGGGCTGACATCGGCGCAGCCGACGCCGAAATGACGGATGACGCACGGATCGCCGTCCGCGCCCGCGACGTCAATGTCTTCTACGGCGAAAAGCAGGCGCTGTTCGACGTCAGTGTCGACATCCGCGAACACCAGGTCACATCGCTGATCGGGCCGTCCGGTTGCGGCAAGTCCACCTTCCTGCGCTGCATCAACCGGATGAACGACGTCATCGAGGGATGCCGCGTCGAAGGCTTGATCGAGTTGCACGGTGAGGACATCCATGATCCCCGCATGGACGTCGTGCAGCTTCGCGCGCGCGTCGGCATGGTGTTCCAGAAGCCGAACCCGTTCCCGAAGTCGATCTTCGAGAACGTCTCCTACGGCCCGCGCATCCACGGCCTGACTTCCAGCAAGAGCGAGATGAGGGATCTGGTCGAGGATTCGCTTCGCCGCGCCGGCCTCTGGAACGAGGTCGCCGAACGCCTCGACGAGCCTGGCACCGGTCTTTCCGGCGGCCAGCAGCAGCGCCTCTGCATCGCCCGCGCCATCGCGGTCCGGCCGGAGGTGATCCTGATGGACGAGCCCTGCTCGGCGCTCGATCCGATCGCGACGGCCCGCATCGAGGAACTGATCGACGATCTGCGCGAGAACTACACCATCGTCATCGTGACCCATTCGATGCAGCAGGCCGCCCGCGTTTCGCAGCGCACCGCCTTCTTCCATCTGGGCAATCTGGTCGAGGTCGGGCCGACGGATGCGATCTTCACCGCGCCATCGGACAAGCGCACCGAGGACTACATCACCGGTCGCTTCGGCTGACCCGGGCAACGGATTCATTGGAGGCGCGTCACATGGCCAGCCACGAACCCAGCACGCCGCATACAGTTTCCTCCTACGAGGAGGAACTGACCAGGCTCAACAACCTGATCCTCGAACTGGGGGGGCTGGTGGAAGCGCAGCTCTCCGGTGCCATCCGCGCGATGACGAAACGCGACAGCGATGCCGCCGAGCGCCTGATCGTTCAGGACCTTCGCATCGACGAACTGGAGGAGACGGTCAACGATCTGGCCGTCAACATCCTGGCCCGCCGCCAGCCGGTGGCCGGCGACCTGCGCCTCGTGGTCTCCGTGATCAAGATCGCCGGCGATCTGGAGCGCCTGGGCGACTACGCCAAGAACATCGCCAAGCGCACCCTGGTCATCAACCAGTCGCCGCCGATCGCGCCGCTGACCACCGTGCCGCGCATGTCCGAACGGGTGCAGCGGATGCTGGACCAGGCGCTGACGGCCTTCGTCCAGGGCGACGACGAACTGGCGGAGAAGGTCTGGGCCGCGGACGAGGAAGTCGACGAACTCTACAACAGCTTCTTCCGCGAACTGCTGACCTACATGATGGAGGATCCGCGCAATATCTCGGCCGCGGCGCACCTGCTGTTCGTCGCCAAGAACATCGAGCGTATGGGCGATCTGGTGACCAACATCGCCGAGCGCATCTACTTCACCGCCACCGGCCACCAGATCGAGGCCGAACGGCCGAAGCGCGATGTCACCAGCCTGACGGATGTTTCCGACGACGGGGCGGTGACCACGGAGACGCCATGAACCCCTATGTTCTCATCGCGGAGGACGAGGAAAGCCTCGTCGAGCTTCTGGAATACAACCTCCGCGCCGCCGGCTTCCGGGTCGATACGGTCCTCGATGGCGGCGAGGTCATGAATCGCCTCGACGAGGAACTGCCCGACATCCTTCTGCTGGACTGGATGCTGCCCAACGTCTCGGGTCTGGAGGTCTGCCGCCAGATCCGGCGCAAGGTGGAGTTCCGCAACCTGCCGGTGGTGATGCTGACCGCCCGAGGCGCAGAGGAGGACCGTATCCGCGGCCTCGACGCCGGCGCCGACGACTATGTGCCCAAGCCCTTCTCCATCAACGAACTGATTGCCCGACTGCGCGCCGTGCTGCGCCGCGTGCGGCCGATCCTGGCCGATCAGCGCATCGTGCATGGCTCCATCGAGCTGGACCTGACCGCGCACAAGGTCATGCGCGAGGGCGAGGCGGTCCATCTCGGCCCCACCGAGTTCCGTCTGCTGCGGCATTTCATGGAGCATCCGGGCCGTGTGCTCTCCCGCGCCCAGCTTCTGGATGCCGTATGGGGACGGGACGCGGAGGTCGAGGAGCGGACGGTCGACGTCCATATCCGTCGCCTGCGCAAGGCGGTGAACGCCGGCGACGCGCCGGATGTCATCCGCACAGTACGCTCGGCCGGCTATGCCTTCGAGCCGCCACGGGCCGAAGGGTAGGGGGCCGTGCCGGTCACTCCGGCGCGGCAGGTGGCTCGATCAGCCAGCGGGCATGGACCGTGACGGGCTGGCGGTCATAACCCAGCGCCCGGTAGAACGCTGCGGCGTCGTCATTGCCGTTGCGGACCATCAGTTCCGCCTTCGGGCAGCCGCGCACCCGCAGCCAGTCTTCCGCCGCCGTCATCAGCCGGCCGCCGAGGCCGCGGCGGCGTTGGTCGGACGCCACGGCAAGATAGTAGATCCAGCCCCTGTGGCCGTCGAAGCCGCACATGACCGTGCCGGCCAGCGCGCCGGCGCGCTCGGCGACCAGAAGGGTCGCGGTCTCCTGGCCGAGGACGCGGTCGATGTCGGCGGAAGGATCGTTCCAGGGACGGGTGAGCCCGACCGCATGCCATAGCGCGACGACGGCGGCGCGGTCCGTTTCGGCGAAGGGGCGCAGCGCGACCTCCACGCTCAGTTGACGCCCACGGCATCGCCCAGGGTCGGGCCGATTTCCGCATGCATGACCAGATCGGCAATGGGGTCCTGATCCGTCGGCTCCCGGTTCAGGATCACGAGGCCGGCGCCGTTCTGCTGCGCGATGCGGGGAAAGCCGGCGGCCGGGTAGACCACAAGCGAGGAACCCAGGACGATGAACAGGTCCGCGGCCAGCGTTTCCTGCTCGGCGCGCCGCATCTCGTCGACCGGCATGCTCTGCCCGAAGGAGATCGTCGCCGTCTTGACCACTCCTGCGCAGAAGGTGCAGGCCGGCAGGGTCTCGTCCTTCAGGAAGGCTTCCCGGATCGGATCCAGTTCGTGGCGCGCGCCGCAGTCCAGGCATTTGGCATAGGTCGAATTGCCATGCAGTTCGATCACCTTGTCGTCGGGCACGCCCGAGGCCTGGTGCAGGCCGTCAACGTTCTGGGTGATCACGGCGCTGGCCTTGCCGGCGCGGACCAGCTTCTCGACGGCGCGGTGGCCGCGGTTGGGCTCGGCGGCCGAGAATGAGCTTTCCATGGCGAACTTGCGCCGCCAGGATTCGCGGCGCATTTCCTCGGAGCGGACGAAATCCTGGAAGTCGATCGGCTGATATTTCGTCCAGAGCCCGCCGGGCGAGCGGAAGTCGGGAATGCCCGATTCGGTGGAGATTCCGGCGCCGGTGAAGAAGACGATGCGCCGGGCGTCGTCGATCAGGCGCTGCAGCGCCTCCACCCGGCGGCGATCGGGGAAGGGCTCGACCATCAGCCTTGCCCGGTCTGGGCCCTCAGCCGTTCCAGCAGGGCCTCGACATTGCCTGTCTTGCTGATGACGGAGCCGAACTCGGAACGGTGAGTGATCGCCATGCTGACGCCCTCGACGATGACGTCCACGATGCGCGCTTCGCCCTCGCGGGTGAGCACCCGCCAGTCGACCTTCAGCGCCGGGCCGCCCGGTTCCTTGATCAGCGATTTGACCAGCACTTCGTCGTCGCCAAGCGGCTGCTGGCCGACGACCTCGAAGGTCTGGCCGGAATAGGCGTTCAGCCGGGCGGTGTAGGTGTCGACGATGTAGCGGTAGAACAGGTCGACATACTCCTCCTGCTGCTCGGGCGTGGCCGCGCGCCAGTAGCGGCCGAGCACGATGCGCGCCACCAGGGGCACATCGAAGCCTTCCTGGAACAGCGCTTCGAAACGTGCCTGTCTCTGCTCTTCCGAGGCGTCCTCGTTGGCGAGAACGCGGATGGCCTCGCCGCCCAGTTCCTCGATCAGTTCCCGCGGCTCCTGGGCCGCGGCGGGGGACAGGAATGCGGCTACAACGACGAGAACCGCCGCAACAGGTGAAACAAGACGCCCGATCATTCGGCATTGCTCCCATTTTTGCTGGATGCGTCGCCGTCCGCCGCCGGATCGTCGAGCGGAGGCAGGTTGTAGAGGTCGGTCTGCGGGTCAGCCTGACCGTTATTTATGGCGATCTCGCGGCGCTGGCGATAGCTGCTGCGCACGGCGGAGTAGAAATCCAGCGAGGTGCGTTCCAACTCCTCGAACTTGCCGAGCACGCGCGATCGCTGGTCGATCATGTCGATGCCGGTGCGGGCGTAGACGGCCTCGCCATGGTCCTGGCCGCGCATGTATCGGTTGAACGGATCGGCCACGCTGTCGACGGCGAACCCGGCCAGGTCGCGCGGCGGGCGGGGGCCCAGCAGCGGCAGCACAAGGTAGGGCCCTTCCGGCACGCCCCATACCGCCAGGGTCTGGCCGAAGTCCTCCGAATGTCCCTCCATGCCGCCTTCTGCCATGAAGTCGACCAGGCCACCCATGCCGAGCGTGCTGTTGAAGGCGAAGCGGGTCAGGGTCACAACTGCGCGCTCCAGTTCGCCCTGCAACAGGTCGTTCATGAAGACGATAGGCGCATTGAGGTTGTCCAGGGCGTTGCGGATGCCGGTCCGCGCCGGACGCGGGATCACCGCGACATAGCCTTCGGCAACCGGTTTCAGCAGATAGGAATCGAGAGACCGGTTGAAGCTGAACATGGCGCGGTTGAACGGCTCGAGCGGATCGTTCGCCTCGATCCGGGCCTCCCGTCCGTCACCTTCCTCCGGCAGACTGGCGCACCCGACCGCCGCGGCGAGCAGCGCCGCGGCGATCCCGATCCGCGGCAGGCGCCAGGCCAACATCCCGACCATCGATCCCAACTCCATACGCTGTTGCGACCGCTTGGCAGGGGGGGCGGTCACGCCAGTACCAGGCGGTTGTTTAGCACGACACAACTTGCCGTCGCTACGGGGGACCGACGGGCGCCGACACGGGTCGGGCGCTGTTGTGTTCCTGCAACTAAGATCAGGCTTGATGATATAAAGATATTTTTATATAAGTCTGACCATGGCATTGAGCTGGCAATATGAGGCCCCGGACGAGGCCGAGACGACGGCGGGAAAGCTGTCCTCGGCCGAGTTGATCGAGGCCCTGAAGGCGGCCGGAGACCCCACGCGGCTCCGCCTGCTGATGCTTTGCCGGCGCTGCGAACTGTCCGTTTCGGAACTGACCTGGATCATCGGACAGAGCCAGCCCCGGGTCTCCCGCCATCTGAAAGTGCTGTGCGACGCCGGCCTCCTCAACCGTTATGCGGAGGGGACATGGGTCATGTACCGGCTGGCGCTGCAGGGCGGCGTGGCGCCGCTCGGCCGTCTGATCGACGAACTTCTCGACGTCGAGGAGGGCGAGACCTCCGAGATTCTGGAACGGCTGGAGGAGGTCAGGAACCGCCGCCGCGCCGTCGCCCAGAGCTATTTCTCCCGCAACGCCGAGCACTGGTCGGAGATGACCCGGCTTCAGGTCTCGGAGCGGGAGGTGGAGACGGCGCTGCACGCGATACTGGGCTGGGGCCGGCTGGGCGACATGCTGGATCTCGGCACCGGTACGGGGCGTTTGCTGGCGATCCTGGCCGGCCGCGCGGAAACCGCCATCGGCGTCGACATCAACAGCGAGATGCTTGGTGTCGCCCGTCAGGCGATCGACCGTCCGGATTTCGAGCACGTCCAGGTGCGGCAGGCGGACATCCGCCGGCTGCCGTATGGCAAGGCCAGCTTCGATCTGATCACGGCGCATCAGGTGCTGCACTACCTGGACGATCCCGACGTCGTGGTGCGGGAGGCCGCGCGTGTGCTGCGGCCCGGCGGGCGGCTGGTCATCGCGGACCTGCTGCCGCACGACATGGAGCAGTTGAAGACGGAGCAGGCGCATCGCCGGCTCGGCTTCAGCGACGAGGAAATAGAAAGCTGGTTCGAAACGGCAGGGCTGGAAACCGGCGAGAGCGTCAAGCTCTCCGGCCGCCCGCTGCCGGTCGGCATCTGGTCGGCCGTGAAACCAGGCAATCAGGGAAAGCAGGGGCAATGAAGATGAACGTCATGCCGACCGGCCTCGACCGGCTCGATTTCTCGTTCGAGTTCTTCCCGCCGAAGACCGAAGCGGGCTGGCGGGGTATCTCCCGTGCGGCCGCGGCCTTCAAGCCGCTGGATCCGGAGTTCTGCTCGGTCACCTACGGTGCCGGGGGCTCCAACCAGACCGGCACGCTGGACGCTGTGCTGGCGGTACAGAAGGCGAGCGGCTCGCCGGGCGCGGCGCACCTGACCGCGGCGGGACAGAGCCGCGAGGCCGTCGATGCGGCGGCGCAGACCTTTCTGGACCATGGCATCGGCCGCATCGTCGCCCTGCGCGGCGATTCCCGCGATGAAGGCCCCTACAGGCCGCACGCGGAGGGCTATGCCAACGCCGCCGAACTCGTGGCGGGCCTGAAGAAGATCCACGATTTCGACATCTCGGTGGCGGCCTATCCCGAGAAGCATCCGGATTCGCCGACGCCGGAGGCCGATCTGGAGAACCTGAAGGCGAAGCTGGACGCCGGCGCCGACCGCGCCATCACCCAGTTCTTCTTCGACGCGGATTCCTTCCTGCGCTACCGCGACAGGCTGGCCGCCGCCGGCGTCTACAAGCCGGTCATTCCCGGCATTCTGCCGATCCGGGACATCGAGCAGGTGCAGCGATTCGCGGCCCAGTGCGAGGCGGTCGTGCCGCCCATGGTCGTGGCCGCCTATGAGGGGCTCGAGCAGGTCGAGGATCGCCGCAAACGCTCCGTCGATCTGGCCCACGAACTCTGCGCGCGCCTGGTGCGCCACGGCGTCCGCTCCTTCCACTTCTACACGCTGAACAAGTCGGATCTGACGGTGGAGATCTGCAAGCGTCTGGCCGGCACCGCCGAGTCCGAGGCCGCCGTCGCCGCCGCCTCGGCAGCGCGCTGAATATCCGACCCCGCAAGGAACACAATCCACATGAATGAATTTATGGAAGCCCTTCGGGGCGAGGTCTTGCTGTGCGACGGCGCCATGGGCAGCCGGGTTCAGGCGATGGATCTGGACATCGACAGGGACTACGACGGTCAGGAAAACTGTACCGAGATACTGAATCTGACCCGGCCCGATGTGGTCCGCGATATCCACCGCGGCTATTACGAGGCCGGCTCCGACATCGTCCAGACCAACTCCTTCGGCGGCTCCGCCATCACCCTGGCCGAGTTCGGCCTCCAGGACCGGGCCGAGGAGATCAACCGCCGCGCGGCCGAACTGGCGCGCGAGGTGGCGCGTGAGATGACGACGAAGGAGCAGAAGCGCTATGTGCTGGGCTCCATCGGGCCGGGCACGAAGCTGCCCAGCCTCGGTCACATCGGCTATGACGATCTGGAGGACGCGCTGACGGTGCAGGCGGCAGGCCTGCTGGCCGGCGGCGTCGACGGCCTGCTGATCGAGACCTGCCAGGATCCGCTGCAGGTCAAGGCTGCCGTCAACGGCGCCAAGACCGCGCGGGAGCGCGCCGGCAAGGACGTGCCGATCATGGTTCAGGTGACGGTGGAGACGACCGGCACCATGCTCGTCGGCGCCGATATCGCGGCTGCGGCGACGATCCTGAAGGCCATGTCGGTCGACGCCATCGGGCTGAACTGCGCGACCGGCCCGAAGGAAATGGCCGAGCATGTCCGCTATCTGACCTCCAGCATGGATATCCCCGTCACCGTGCAGCCCAACGCGGGGCTGCCCGAGCTGGTGAACGGCCAGACGAGCTATCCGCTCAGCCCCGACGAACTGGCGCGCTGGCTGAAGCGTTTCGTCGACGAGGAGGGCGTCAACATGGTCGGCGGCTGCTGCGGCACCACGCCCGAGCACATCGCCGCCCTGGACCGGATGCTGCGCGAACTGGGCCGCAACCGCCGCCGTCCGGCGCCGAAGCCGCGCCAGCCGGAGTGGACGCCGTCCATCGCCTCCCTGTTCAGTCAGACGGCGCTGCGCCAGGAGAATGCCGTGCTCGCCATCGGCGAGCGCTGCAACGCCAACGGTTCGAAGAAGTTCCGCGAACTGCAGGCGGAAGAGAACTACGACGCCTGCGTCGCCATGGGCCGGGATCAGGAGCGCGAGGGCAGCCACGCCATCGATCTCTGCACCGCCTTCGTGGGCCGCGACGAATCCAGGGACATGACCGAAATCATGACCCGGATGCGCGGCGGGGTGACCGTGCCCATCGTGGTCGATTCCACCGAGCTCAACGTCCTCGGCGACGCCCTGAAGCTCTATGGCGGCAAGGCGGTCATCAACTCGTTCAACTTCGAGGATGGCGAGGAGCCGGCGGCCGAGCGCCTGAAGCTGGCGCGGAAGTTCGGCGCGGCGATCATCGCGCTCACCATCGACGAAGAGGGCATGGCCAAGACCGTCGATGAAAAGCTGCGCATCGCGAAGCGTCTCTACGACTTCGCGGTCAACAAACACGGCCTGCCGCCCTCCGACCTGATCATCGATCCGCTGACCTTCACCATCTGCACCGGCAACGAGGACGACCGGAAGCTGGGCGTCTGGACGCTCGACGGCATCGAGCGGATCGCGAAGGAGCTGCCCGAAGTCCAGATCGTGCTCGGGCTTTCCAACATCTCCTTCGGCCTGAACGCCGTCGCCCGGCACGTGCTCAATTCCGTCTTCCTGGAGCACGCGCAGAAGCGCGGCATGAGCGCGGCCATCGTTCACGCCTCGAAGATCACGCCGCTGCACAAGATCCCGGAGGAGGAGGTGCAGGCCGCCGAGGACCTGATCTTCGATCGGCGCGAAAAGGGCAAGACCGACCCGCTGGAAGCCTTCATGGCCCTGTTCCAGGACCGCAAGGCCGCCAGGGAAGTACGCGAGCGCCCCGCCGAGGTCGAGGAGCGGCTGAAACTGCGCATCGTCGACGGCGACGCCGAGGGGCTGGCCGAGGATCTCGACGAGGCCATGGCGAAGCACCCGCCGCTGGAGATCATCAACAACTTCCTGCTGGACGGCATGAAGGTCGTCGGCGAACTGTTCGGCGCCGGCAAGATGCAGTTGCCGTTCGTGCTCCGCTCCGCCGAGGTGATGAAGGCCTCCGTGGCCCATCTCGAGCCGCACATGGAGAAGATCGAGGGCCAGGAGAAGGGCATCATCGTCCTGGCCACCGTGAAGGGCGACGTCCACGACATCGGCAAGAACCTGGTCGACATCATCCTGACCAACAACGGCTACAAGGTGGTCAATCTGGGCATCAAGCAGCCGCTCGAGAGTATCCTGGAAGCCGCCGAACGGGAGAAGGCCGACGCCATCGGCATGTCCGGCCTGCTGGTGAAATCGACCGTGATCATGCGCGAGAACCTGGAGGAAATGACCCGCCGGGAGCTGTCCCTGCCGGTCATCCTGGGCGGGGCCGCGCTCACTCGGAAATATGTCGAGGAAGACTGCAATGAAGCCTATGGCGGCGCCGGCGTCGCCTACGCCCGCGACGCCTTCGACGGGCTGAAGCTGATGGACGATGTCCGCCACGGCCGCTTCAGGGAGCATGTGGAGCAGGCGAAGGAGACGCGTGCCAAGAGGCCGTCGTCCAGCAAATCCGTGGGCCGTCCGTCGGAAGGCGCCGAGCGGCCGATCGACTATGAAGAGATCCGCGTGCGGCGGAGCGAACTGCATGCCGGGCACACGCCGCCGGAGCCGCCGTTCTGGGGCGCGCGCACCATCGAGAAGGTCTCGCCGAAGACGCTCCTGCCCTTCCTGAACGAGACCATGCTGTTCCAGTTCCAGTGGGGCTTCCGCAAGGCCGGCCGGGACCGCGAGGAATATCGTCAATGGGCGGCGAAGGAAGTGCGGCCGATCCTGCACCGCGTGCTGGAGCAGACCATCGAGGAGGACATCCTTCAGCCGAGGGCGGTCTATGGCTACTGGCCGGCGGCGAGCGAGAAGGACGACCTGCTGATGTTCGAACCCGGCGGCAACCGGGAGGTGGCGCGTTTCAGCCTGCCCCGGCAGCGCCGCGAGGGCGGACTCTGCATCGCCGACTTCTTCCCCGACGTCGACACCGGCAAGCGCGACGTCATTGGCCTGCAGCTCGTCACCATGGGCTCCAGGGCCTCCGACGTGGCGCGCCAGTGGTTCGCGGACGACCGCTACCAGGACTATCTCTACCTGCACGGTCTGTCGGTAGAGATGGCGGAGGCCATGGCCGAGTACGTCCACACCCGCATCCGGGGCGAGCTCGGCTATGCGGACGAGGACGATCCGGACCCTGTCAAGCTGCTGAAACAGGGCTATCGCGGCTCGCGCTATTCCTTCGGCTATCCGGCTTGTCCGAATCTGGAGGACCAGTCCCAGATTCTCGACCTGCTGCACGCCGAGGACATTGGCGTGGAGATGGCCGAGGAGGGCCAGCTGCACCCCGAGCAGTCGACTTCGGCCATCGTCGTTCTGCATCCGCAGGCGAAGTACTTCTCGGTCTAGGCTGGTGTGCCCGGCGGCGGGGCGAGCAGGCGCGCGGCAGCCATCCGGGCGAAGCGCAGCGTGACCGCCTTTCGCCGCGCCGCCGACAGCCGCTCGGCCGGGGCGTGGCGCACGATCTCGCCGCCGAAGGCGTCGGCGACGATCAGGCCGCATTCGGCCGGGATCAGCTCCGCCGGGAAATCCGGCGGCACGGCGAAGAAATAGCGGTCGCAGAATTCGAGATAGTCGCCCCACTTGGAATCGGACCGGTAGTCAGCGACCGAGGACTTGACCTCGACGATCCAGATCTCGCCGTCCCTGGCGAGGGCCATGACATCGGCGCGGCGGCCGTTCTTCAGCCGCACCTCGGTGATCGAGGGGAGGTCGCGCTCGGCGAGCAGGCGTACCACGCCGCGGGCGAGGGCGATGCCGTCGGGCCGCTCGCCGCCGTTACGCATCGGGCGTCCAGTCAGCGAGGGCTTCGAAGAACCGCGCCAATGGGGCGAGAAGGGGGTCCTCCGCGGCCCAGCGGCCGGCGCGCCCGGCGGTGCGGCGGAAGGCGAGCGCGGTGCTGCCGACCTTGTCGAGCTTCAGACAGGTCTCCCAGTCCCGCCAGCCGCCATGACTTTCCCGCTTCTCCAGGATCAGGGCCAGGCGCACGGACATGTGGAGCACGGTCATGGCCAGCAGGTAGTTCCGCGCGCCGCCGGCGTTGCCTGCGATCCGCTCGACGGCATGTTCCAGCAGCGCGGCGCCGTCCGGATCCGGCAGGTACTCGTCGCCCAGCAGCCAGGCCGCATCGTCCAGGGGATCGCGGCAGCCGCAGTGCTCCCAGTCGAACCAGCGGATCGCGCCATCGGACGATAGCATGGCGTTGGCCGGCCGGGCGTCCCACTTCACCAGCGCGAACGCCCGCGGCGCGAGCCGGTCGGCCAGAGCGGTGCGGTCGTAGCCCGGCAGCGCAGTCCCGCTGACCTGGGCCAGCCGTTCGGGCATGCCCGCCAGCCGCCGCCGCCAGTCCGTCGCCGTGCCGAGGCGCGCAACGCGCCGGTCCAGTCCGGCGCGGCGGCCCGCCTCGTGAATGCCGGCCAGCGTATCGAGCGCCCGCCGCAGCGACGCCTCGGAGTCATGCGCCGGGTTCCAGAGGGCGACGCTCAGCCGCTCGCCGGGAAGATCTTCCTGGAACACCCAGCGTCCGCGCTGCGCGATGAGCCCGGGCACGGGCGCACCATGTTCGGACAGGCCCGTCAGAACCGCCGCCTCCAGCGCGGCGCGGTCCTCGCTGGGGCGCCGCGCGGCGATCAGGGTCTCGCCGCCGCTGCCGAGGCGGATCGCCCGGACCGAAGACGCGACCAGTCGGTCGACCCGGTCGACGGGGCGGCCGAAAATCTCGCCTGCAATGCTGATCGCCTCGTCGGCCCGGCTGGTCATTGTTTCAGTTTCGTTCCACTCCGGATGGATTGCAATCGCGCAGGCCAACGATCGGCCGCCTGCCGGAAAAGCGCCTTCTCGCATCCAAAAAGAGGCCGAAATCTGTTCCAATTGTGGACAGGCCTCAGATCGCCCAGAACTCTCGGGCAATGTTGACCGTCAACCCCGGAAGGCGGATCGAGTCGATCGGACATCTCCGGCAAGGCCCGAGAATTCATGTTTTTCAATGTGTTGGAAGGTGTTTCGTAAGCGGTTTCGATTTGATCGCGCAGTTCCGGGCGGGTTTTTGCGTCCTGTCGTGATTGCTGGGCGCGTGTTCACAGCGTCCGAATTCCCGCGATACGGGATGCTCCGGTGTGGCACGTGCATTGCTTGGCTGAGCCCAAGCTGTTGAATAATGTAACGATCTGAGCCGGAACCGACCCATGGCCAACAATGACCGCGACGAAGACGAATACCGTTCCGCTTGGGGCGAGGATTCGAAGGGTTCCGGGGGCTCAGGCGCTTCCGGTGGCGGGGGCGGTGGTTCCGGCGGTTCGAAAGGCTCCGACGGCTCGAAGGGGTCAAAGGGCTCCGACGCTTCCGGTGGCGGGGGCGGTGGTTCCGGCGGCTCGAAAGGCTCCGGTGGTTCGAAGGGTTCCGACGGCTCGAAGGGGTCAAAGGGCTCCGACGCTTCCGGCGGCGGTGGTGGTTCCGGCGGTTCCAAAGGCACGGGTGGGTATGGCGGATCCGGCGAGGGCTCTGGCGCAGCGGGCAGTGGCTCCGCCGGGTCGGGAGAAGGTTCCGGCGGGTATGGCGGCGGCGGTGGCGGCGGTCATGAAGACGACCCGTGCGGCTGCGACGACAGTCCCGCCAGCGATCACTTTCCCACTTTCGACAAGGCGCTCTCCAACGTCGTGCTCTATCTCGACGACGGCGAGGGCTGTGTTACCAAGGTAAAGGTCGAGGGGTTTCCCGACGGCGAGGACGCCATCCACGATCCCGACGACCTGCCCCTGCAGGCGTTCGTCGAACTGAACTATCCCGGCAGCGAGCTGATCGCGCTGGCGGTCAAGGCCGGCAACAATGCCGACCCGGAAGCCGGTCCCGGCGAAGGCGAACTCTTCGTCATCAAGGATGGCGTCGAGCGCGGCGACCTGCCGCTTTCCGACCATGCCGCGGAAGAGCATGACTTCGACGGGGCCTTCGACGGCCTGTCGAACGAAAGCGGTTCCATCGACTTCGACGAGTACCTGACCGGCGGCGTCGGCGACGACGAACTGTTCGGCCAGGGCGGCGACGACACCATCGAGGGCGGCGAGGGCGACGACCTGCTCTACGGCGGCAAGGGCGCCGACAGCATCTTCGGTGACGCGGGCGCATCCGGGGCGCCGGCCGAGCCGTTTACTGCCGAGGCGACGATCGCCGACTTCACGGCCAACGGCGTCACGCTCTCCGCAACCGATCTTTCCGGCAGTGCGGCGACGGTTTCCCAGGATCCCAACGGCATCGGCGTCGCCGGCGGCTCGCCGGTTTCGGGACAGATCAACCATGCGGCGACGGGCGCGTCCGAGGCGCTGCTGGCCGAGTTCGAGCAGCCGGTCGAAAGCGCCGAGATCACCCTGACCCATCTCATTCCCGGCGAGAGCGGCGGCGAGGTTGGCCAATGGCGCGCCCTCGATGCGGAAGGCAGCGAGATCGCGCGCGGCACCTTCGGTCCCGAGGATGTGACCAACGACCACGACCTGGGCGGCATCCCGGGCGTCGCGGTGGTCAGCATCGGCGGATTCGGCGCCTTCGCCGCACTGGAGCTGACCGCGCTGCCCTATTCGGACGGGACGCCGGACGGGGCCAGCGATTCCAGCGACTACTATCTCTATCGCCTGACCGCCACGCCGGCCGGCGGCGACTTCGACGACACCATCTTCGGCGATTGCGGCGATGACGCGATCGCCGGCGAACAGGGCGATGACGCGCTCCACGGCGGCGACGGCCATGACACGGTCGACGGCGGCGCGGGCGACGATGTCCTCACCGGCGGCCGCGGCTCCGATGTGCTCGAAGGCGGCGACGGCGTCGATACGGCGGACTATTCCGGCGCCCAGGGCACCGTCATCGTCAGCCTCGCCGAGGGCATTGCGGAGAAGGACGGCGACGGCTGGATCGACAGCCTGAGTGGCGTCGAGAACCTGCGTGGCTCGGATCACGCCGACATCCTGATCGGCGACGCCGGCGCGAACGTCATCGAAGGCGGCACAGGCGACGACACCATCGACGGCTTTGGCGGCGCCGACACGATCGACGGCGGCGGGGGCCAGAACACCATCAGCTTCGCCAGCGCCGACGGCGGCATCGTCGCCGCGCTGCAGAATGACCGCGCCGTCGACGCTGGCGGTAACGAACTGCAACTGACCGGCATCCAGGGCGTCGTCGGGACGGACTTCGACGACACCATGACCGGCAGCGCCGGCGACAACACCCTGATCGGCGGCGGCGGCAATGACGACATCCGCGGCATCGACGGCAACGACCTGCTGTTCGGCGACGGCGGCGGCGCGTCCTACGAGGATTCCGACACGCTGATCGTTCACGCCCACGGCTCTCCGCTCGACGGCGTGTTTCCCGAGATGCAGGTCTCGGTGGGCGGCGTTGTGGTCGGCACGGTGACCGTGACCCAGTCGCTGGACGCCTACAGCTTCGACATCTCCGGTCTCACGCTGGAGCAGCGTGCCGGCGAGGTCCGCATCGACATGCTCAACGACGCCTGGGACGGCGTCACCGAGGAGAACTCGTTCGGCCCCGAGAACTGCGACGAGGACCGCAACCTCTTCGTCGAGGCGATCGAATTCAATGGCGCGGTGACCGACGCCTCCGAAGGCGAACTGACCTTCGATCCCGCGCATTTCCAGGGCTACCAGACCGGCGGTGCGAACTTCGGCGTCACCGACATCTACGGCGAAGACAACGAGGAAGGCGGCGCGCGCCCCAGCGGCGGCAATGTCTATACCGGCGCGGTGATCTTCTCGGGTCTGCCGCTCTTCGTGCCCGGTGACGGCCCGAACAACGATTTCGTCGGCGGCGGCAACGGCAATGACACCCAGTTCGGCGGCGCGGGCAATGACTGGGTCTTCGGCGGCGACGGCAATGATCTGCTGTTCGGCGGCGACGACGACGACACGGTCTGCGCCTTCGACGACGACGACACGGTCTATGGCGGCTGGGGCAACGATTTCGTCGAGGGCAATGCCGGCAACGACACTGTCTATGGCGGCTGGGGCGACGACCTGGTGGCGGGCAACGAGGGCGACGACCTCCTGTTTGCCGAGCAGGGCGACGACTCGCTCAACGCCGCCGACGGCAACGACACGGCCTATGGCGGCGCCGGCAACGACACCATGGAAGGCGGAGACGGCCAGGACATCGTGCATGGCGAGGAGGGCGACGACTTCCTGCGCGGCAATTTCGGCGACGACACGATCTATGGCGGCAGCGGCAGCGACTCGATCCTGGGCGAGGCCGGTGACGACGAGCTCTATGGCGGCGACGGCGACGACACCCTGAAGGGCGGCGACGGCCGCGATACGCTGATTGGCGGCCTTGGCGCCGACTTCCTCGACGGCGACTCCGATGACGATGTTCTCTCCGGCGGTGAAGGCAATGACATCCTGCGCGGCCGCTTCGGCGACGACGTTCTGGCGGGCGATGCCGACCGCGACACCGTGAAGGGCGACGAGGGCCATGACACGGTCGACGGCGGCGACGGCGACGACTTCGTCGAAGGCGGCGACGGCAATGACAGTGTGCTCGGCGCTGCCGGCAACGACCGGATCTTCGGCAATGCCGGCGACGATACCGTCGACGGCGGCGACGGCGACGACACCGTGCGCGGCAATGGCGGCGCAGACCGCGTTCTGGGCGGCCTGGGCAACGACTTCATCGAGGCCGGCTCCGGCGACGACGAAGCGTCCGGCGATGGCGGCAACGACACCATCCGCGGTGACGCCGGCATCGACACCGTGCTCGGCGGCGACGGCGACGACGTGCTGCGCGGCGGCAATGACGGCGATTTCCTGTTCGGCGGTGACGGCAACGACTTCCTCGTCTCCGACGGCGGCGACGATCTGGTCGAGGGCGGCGAGGGCGACGACTTCCTGCGCGGCTTCGCCGGCAACGACACCCTCCATGGCGAAGCCGGTGCGGACAACCTGCGCGGCAATGCGGGGGACGACGAGCTGCATGGCGGGGCCGGCAACGACTTCGCCGACGGCGAGGACGGCGACGACCTGATCTTCGGCGGCCTGGGCGACGACGTGCTGCGCGGCAATGACGGCGCCGACACGATCGAAGGCGGCGACGGCGACGACCAGCTCCGCGGCGGTCTCGACGGCGACCGGCTGTTCGGCGGCGACGGCGCGGACTTCATCAACGCCGATGGCGGCGCCGACTTCATCGACGGCGGCGAGGGCGACGACGAACTCTTCGGCATGGGCGCCGACGACACGATCCTGGGCGGCGGGGGCAACGACAAGCTGCGCGGCAATGCCGGCCGCGACGAGCTGGACGGCGGCGACGGCGACGACTTCGTCATCGGCGACGAGGGCGACGACATCCTGCGGGGCGGTGACGGCAATGACGACCTGCGCGGCAATGTCGGCTTCGATACGCTCGACGGCGGTAATGGCTCCGACACCCTGCTGGGCGGCGCGAACCAGAAGGACACCTACCTGTTCGCCAGGCGCACCGATCTGGAAACCAATGATGACGTGATCCAGGACTTCGGAGCGGGCAATGCGCTGAATATCCTCGGCGTCTCCGGCCTGGCGGAACTCGGGTTCGAGGATCTCGGCGGCGGGCTGATGAAGGTTTCCTTCGTTGACGGCAATGGCACGATCACCTTCGACGCCGGCGCGGTGACGGAACTGAACCTGATGGACGGGGGTGGCCTGACGATCAACGAGGCGCTGGCGCTGTCGCAGAACGGCGGCGACGTCGATGTCTTCGACGACGACAACAACCTGCTGTTCACGATCTGATGTTCCGGTGCCGAAAGAAGTGGCGATCGTTTGACAACAGCCTCTTGTTTACTGTTTTCTGCGTACTTACCTGAATACAATGGACAGCGTGACTGACATGAACCGTGACAGCGAACAGAAACGCGGCCTTTCCCGCCGCGCGGCGTTGACCCGTCTCGGACTTGGCGCGGCGGCTCTCTACGCGGCGCCGACGGTCACCCGCCTGGACACCGCCCGCGCGGCATTCCCCAGCGGCGGCTGCGGCAGCGGGCCGGGCATCGGCTTCGGCCGTGGCGGCGGCAACGGCCGGGGCGGCGGCTTCGGCTGCGGCGGCGGCACGTCGAACAATCCCAACAACGATCCGAACGACAACGCCTTCAAGAAGGGCAACAAGTAGCTCGTTCGGGGTTGTTCCGGAAATTTCCGTAGCGATTGCCGTGAAGGCGGCGTCAGGCGGCCTGTAAGCCGGGTTCTGTCCGCCCCGGACCGAGATCCGGGGCTGGATGGCCATTCATCTGGGACGCCGGTCGCCCGGCGCCTCTTGCAATCTACCCGGACGGCGAAGCGGAAACGCTTCTGCCCGCTTGCCGGGCCGGCCGTCCCTATTCGATCTTGCTCCCGGTGGGGTTTACCATGCCGGCGCTGTCGCCAGCGCCGCGGTGCGCTCTTACCGCACCCTTTCACCCTTGCCGGTCCGAAGGCCGGCGGTCTGCTCTCTGTGGCACTTTCCCTGGGGTCGCCCCCGCCGGGCGTTACCCGGCACCGTGTTTCCGTGGAGCCCGGACTTTCCTCGACAGGCCGGAGCCCGCCGCGGCCATCCGGCCGCCTGACGCCGCGCGGTATCTATGCCTTCCGCGCGCCGCCGTCAAATCCGGGAGATGACCTCGGTGTTGAAACGCTGCGCCATCTCGATCAGCCAGTCCTCGAAGGCCTTCAGCCGCGGCCGCTGTTCGCGGCCCGTGGGATAGACGAGGTAGTAGCCGTTCTCGACCGGCAGATGATAGGCGAAGGGCTCGATCAGCGTGCCCGCCTCCAGCTCCGGTTTCACCAGCGACGGGTTGGCGGGCACGATGCCCAGGCCCTGAATGGCGCCCTGAACGGCGAGGTTCGTCGTTTCCAGCTTGAGTCCCCGGTCGGGGTCGATCGAGGTCTCGCCGACGGCCAGCAGCCAGCGCCGCCAGGTGTCGGGGCGGTTGACGTCGTGCAGCAACTGGTAGTGCTTCAGATCGGCGGGGGTCCTCAGCGGGGGACCTTTTTCCAGCAGCTTCGGACTGCAGACGGGCACGATCTCCTCCGTCATCAGCAGCCGCGCCGTCAGACCGGGCCAGTTGTCGGATCCGAAGCGCACCGCTGCATCTGCTTCGGAGCGGTTGAAGTCGATCGTCTCGACATTGGTGGTGATTCGGACCTCGATTTCGGGGTGCCGGCGCTGAAAGTCACTCAACTGCGGCACCAGCCAGCGGATGGCGAAGGTCGGCAGCACGTTGATGGTAAGCGACCCCAGCACGTCGGACTGTTTCAGTTCCTCCGTCGCCTCGTTCATCCGGTCGAAGGCCTGGCGCAGCGCCGGGTAATAGCGGGCGCCCGCGTCGGTCAACGTCACCTTCCGCCCGGATCGCTGAAACAGCTTCACCCTCACCTGGTCCTCCAGGGACTTGATCTGATGGCTGATCGCCGATGGCGTGAGATGGAGCTCGTCGGCCGCGCGGGCGAAGCTGAGGTGCCGGGCCGCCGCTTCGAAGGCGCGCAATGCGTTCAGGGGTGGCAGCCGCCGGGGCACTTCTGTCTCCTTCGCAATTGCAACATGCAATGCAAGATGAATTCAGTTCATCAATCTGGTGAGAAAAGGTCCTTTGTCAACGCCCCGCCAGCGAACCATATTCGGCTTCAACAGATGCAAGGCGGGAACTGCAGTGGCGCTCCCGCCCTACCGAGAAGGAGAAGAGCCGTGGAATATCGTTCAATCGATGTCAATCAGATCAATGACCTGAACCGCAGCCCGCAGGAGAGTGCGGCGATCGTCGACGACGCCATGCGGAATATCGACGTCTATCTGCAGCGCGGCCGTGCCGAGCGTGCGCGGATCACCCTGGCGGGCCTGCGGCGTTTCCGGCAGTCCGTCGGCCGCATTTTTTCCTGACGTCAGTTCACGTCATGTGGCGGGCGATGTTGCCGATGCGAAGAAGCGTATCGGCATCCGCCTCGCCGCTGACCCGCTCCGGCAGCCAGTGACGCTGAAAGGCGCGGATGACCGCCGCGGTGTCGGCGTCCGGGCCCGTCAGCCAGCCATAGCCGATCCGGGCCAACGCCGGCCGCACCTCGTCCGGATCGACCGCATGCGCGGGGTCCCAGGCCTCGAGCCAAGCTCCCAGCCCCGCTTCCGCCAGCCGCTCCCAGGGAAACAGCTCTCCGGGATCGGTCTTGCGTGTCGGCGCGACGTCCGAATGACCCAGGATCCGCGTTGCCGGCACCTCCTGGCGCGCGGCGATATCCGCCGCCAGGGCGATCAGCGCGGCGATCTGCTGTTCGGGAAAGGCCCGATAGCCGAATTCATGGCCGGGATTCTGCAGTTCGATGCCGATCGAGCAGGCGTTGATGTCGCTTTCCCCGTCCCACCAGGCCACGCCGGCATGCCAGGCGCGCCGGTCCTCGGCAACGAGCCGGCTGACAACACCCTGTTCATCGATCAGATAATGCGCGGAGACCTTCGCCGCCGGGTCGCAGAGCCTGGCCAGCGACTCCCCGGCCGATCTCATCCCTGTATAGTGAATGAGGATCATGTCGACCGCGCGGCCGCGGCGGTCGTCGTGATTGGGGGAGAGACACACTTCCATGACGCGGTCCGGGGACGTCAGCCCAGGCCCCGTTCCTTCGAAATCCGGTCATAGGCCTCGTTGATCCGGGCCAGCTTCTCGTTGGCCACGGCAACGAACTCTTCCGGCATACCCTGTGCGATGGCGCGGTCCGGATGATTTGTCTTTATCAGCTTGCGATAGGCGGCCTTGACCTCGCTGTCCGTGGCGTCGTCCGAAATGCCGAGCACGGCGTAGGGATCCTCGCCATCGGGCCCGAGATAGGTGGCGTGCAGGCGGCGGTAGTCGCCGGCGCTGATGCCGAAGATCTCGGCGACGGATTTCAGGAAGGCCACTTCGTTCGGGTGGATCACGTTGTCCGCCCGCGCGATGTGCATCAGGCCGGCCAGCAGATCCTCCAGAACCTCCGGATCTTCCTTGAACATGCCGGCGATCTGGCGGGCGTAGGGCTCATAGCCGGTGGCGTCCTGCTTGGCCTGGTTGAATACGCGCGCGACGTTCTTCAACTCGTCGGGCGGCACCTGGAAGACCTCCCGAAAGGCTGCGACCTCGTCGGAGGTCACGACCCCGTCGGCCTTTGCCATCTTGGCGCCCAGTACGATCACGCCGATGGTGAATGCGATCTGTTTGGTCGCGGCGGGGCGGCCGTCTTCCAGCGCCTCCTGGCCCTGCTCTTCCTCGGTCTCGCGGATACGGTCGACCGCGTGGCCGGCGACGCCGCCGAGCAGCGCCCCGATCGGACCCCCGAAGGCGAACCCCAGTCCGCCGCCGATCAACTTCCCCCAGATACTCATGACGTCCGCAGCCCGTTACCCCCTTCGCATACGCACACTAGCGGCTTGCCTTCGGTTCCGGAAGCGTCGGATTGTCCGCCCCGGTGACGGGGATCAAACTTCCCGACGGCGCTAGCCCAGCAGGCCGATCAGGATCGGCAGGCTGGCCGCCGACAGAACCAGCTGGATGGTCAGGAGCGTCGCCATCAGCGGCGCGTCTCCGCCCAGTGACCGGGCCATCACATAGGACGACGGCGCCGCCGGCAGGGCCAGCCACATCACGGCGATCAGCAGTTCCGGACCCTCGAGACCGGCGGCCCGCAGCAGGCCGAAACCGATCGCGGGCTGGACGAGCATCTTCAGCACGACGCCAGCTCCCAGGAGAGCAGATTCCCGGCGCAACGTCTCGAAGGCAAGGCCAGCGCCGACGGCGATGAGGCCCAGGGGCAGGGCGCCGTCGCCCAGAATGCCGATCGCCGTCATCAGCACCGGTTCGGGTTCGCCCCCAGTGAGGTTGACCACGGCCCCCAGCAGGCAGGCGATGATCAGCGGATTGGTCAGAAGCGCACCGAGGGTCCGGCCCATGCCGCCGCCGGGCGTCCCCCGCTGCAACGCCCAGATGCTGATCACGTTCACGGTCGGCACCATGACCGCGATGCAGATCGCCGTAAGCGCCAGGCCGGTTTCCCCCAGAAACTGCTCGGCGATGGCGACGCCGAGAAAGGTGTTGAAGCGGATCGAGCCCATCACGAGTGACGCCCGCGCCGCCCGGCTGGCGCCCTGCCGGCGGGCGAACAGGAAGGCCAGAAAGGTCACCAGCAGCACGGTCGCGATCATGCCGAGAGCCATCGGTCCGGGGTCGAGACTGCCGAAATCCGCCCGGGACACGGCGCCGAAGAGCAGCGCGGGAAACAGCACCCAGTAGACGATCCGGTCGATCGCCGCCCAGCCCTTGTCGTCGAGCAGCGGCAACCGCTTCAGCACCGCGCCGAGCGCCACAAGCCCGAAGATCGGCAGCACCGCCTCGCCGATGGCGATCCAGTCGGTCATCTGACGCAGGCGTTGATGCGGAACATGTCGACGGCCTCGGGAAAGCGGGCTTCAGGGAATCGCTGCGCGGAGCCTCCGACCTTCGCAAAGAACGCGGCCTCGCGCCATCGGCCGCGATTCCCGCTTGTCGGAACTGGATAATTCAAATATCCATGAAATATGGAAACGAGTATCGCGACAGGTGCGTTCCAGGCCCTCGGACACTATCAGCGGCTGCGGATATTCCGCCGGCTGGTGCGGGAAGCGCCGGACGGACTGACGGCAGGCGAACTGAGCGCGGTCCTGTCCGTCGCGCCGTCGGGGCTGTCGTTTCACCTGGCACAGCTCGAGGGCGCAGGATTGGTGTCGTCGGTCCGGAGTGGACGGCGTATCCACTACGCGGTGAATCCGTCGGCGGTCAGGGCCTTGATCGGCTTCCTGGCCGAGGACTGTTGTGGCGGAAGGCCCGAACTCTGTTCGGTCGGCGGCCTGTCCGCGCCCCTTGAAGAGGGAGAGGGAAACATGACCGAGAACAAATTGAACGTGCTGTTTCTTTGTACCGGCAATTCGGCTCGGAGCATCATCGCCGAGGCCATTCTTTCGCGCGAGGGCGCTGGCCGGTTCAACGCCTGGTCGGCCGGCAGCCAGCCGAAGGGCGAGGTGCACCCCTACGCCCTGGAACTGCTGCGCAACCTCAACCATGACGTGACCAGGTTCCGATCCAAGAGCTGGGAAGAGTTCGCGGGCCCCGAGGCGCCGCGGCTGGACTTCGTTTTCACCGTATGTGACAACGCCGCCGCCGAGACCTGCCCGATCTGGCCCGGCCAGCCGATGAGCGCGCATTGGGGCATTCCGGATCCGGCCGCCGTCGAGGGCACCGAGGCCGTCAAGCGCCAGGCCTTCGCCGACGCCTACCGGATGATGAACAACCGCATATCGATTTTCGTGAACCTCCCGCTCAAGTCGCTCGGCCGCATTGCCCTGAAAGAGCGTCTGGACGAAATAGGCCGGCCGGCGTCCGTCACGACCTGAACGACGTTCGGAAACGCGTGGTCACCAATCGGGAGTAGGCTTGTGCCGATATTCGAACGCTTCCTGACCCTCTGGGTCGGACTCTGCATCATCGCGGGAATTGCGCTCGGCGAGCTCGCGCCGGGACTCTTCAGCGTCTTCGCCTCGCTCGAATACGCCAATGTGAACCTCGTCGTCGCGGTCCTGATCTGGGCGATGGTCTACCCGATGATGGTGGCGGTGGATTTCGCCAGCCTTTCGCGCGTCACGGAACAGCCGCGCGGTCTGCTGATCACCCTGGTGGTCAACTGGCTGATCAAGCCGTTCACCATGGCCTTCCTGGGTGTGATCTTCTTCAAGCACGTCTTCGCCGGCCTGATTCCACCCGCCGACGCCGATTCCTACATCGCCGGACTGATCCTGCTGGGCGCCGCGCCCTGCACGGCGATGGTCTTCGTCTGGTCCCAGCTCACCCGCGGCGACCCCAACTACACCCTGGTGCAGGTCAGCGTGAACGACGTGATCATGGTGTTCGCCTATGCGCCGATCGTCGCGCTCCTGCTCGGCGTCACCGGCATCCCGGTTCCGTGGGATACGCTGGTGCTTTCGGTCGCGCTCTACGTCGTGGTGCCGCTCGGCGCCGGCGTGCTGACACGGCGCCATCTGCTCCGGCGCGGCGGTGAACAGGCAGTTGGAGAACTGACGGCGCGGGTCAAGCCGTTCTCGGTCATCGGCCTGCTCGCCACCGTCGTGCTGCTGTTCGGCTTCCAGGGACAGGTGATTCTGGCGCAGCCGCTTGTCATCGCGCTGATTGCGGTGCCGCTTCTGATCCAGTCCTACGGCATCTTCGCGCTCGCCTACGCGGCGGCCTGGGGACTGCGCGTGCCGTTCAGGGTCGCCGCGCCCTGCGCCATGATCGGCACGTCGAATTTCTTCGAGCTTGCCGTGGCCGTGGCGATCAGCCTGTACGGCCTGAACTCCGGCGCGGCGCTGGCCACCGTGGTCGGCGTGCTGGTCGAAGTGCCGGTGATGCTGTCGCTCGTCGCCTTCGCCAACCGTACCCGGGGCTGGTTCGACACGCGGTCGGCGGAGACGGAGCGGACCAGTCCTCAGCGGTAGACGCGGACCGGCAGGCTGGTCATGCCGCGCGAGACGTAGGAATCCGACCAGTCCTGCGCCGGCTTCACCAGTTCGAACCGGCTGAAACGCTCCAGCAGGATGGGGAAGGCGACCTCCGCCTCCAGCTTCGCAAGCGGCGCGCCGATGCAGAAATGGACGCCGAAACCGAAGGTGACGTGCCGGTCGGCGTTGGGACGTCTGAGATTGAGCCGTTCCGGGTCCTCGAAGACCGCCGGATCGCGGTTGGCGGCGGCGTTCCAGAGCCACAGACGCTGCCCCGCCTTCGCCACCTGGCCGTGAAGCTCGAAGTCCTTCGCCACGATCCGCGGGCTGGTCAGCGAAGGCCCGTCGAAACGGAGCAGTTCCTCCACCGCGTTCTTCACGAACTTCGCATCATGGCGGTTCTCGCGGAAATCGGCCATCTGGTCGGGATGCCGGATCAGGGCGTGAAGCCCGTTGGCGAGAAGCTGCGTCGTCGTCTCGTGGCCGGCGAACAGCAGCAGGATGCAGCTTGCCGTCAATTCGTCGGCGGTCAGCCTGTCGCCCTCGTCGGTAGCGCTGATCAGGCCGTCCGTGACCAACTCCCCCGGATCGCGGCGGCGCTGTTCGAGGAAATCCCCGAAATAGGCGTTCATCTCCTTCAGCGCCGCGGCCGCGACGCGGTACTTCTCCGGATTGGTCTTCGAGGTGAGGACGAACTGCGCCAGTGCGTCGGACCAGCGTTTCAGGTGGTCAACGTCTTCCTGCGGCACGCCCAGCAGCAGGGCGATGACCGTGGCGGGCAGGGGATAGGCGAAGCGGTGATGGAAATCGATTTCGTCGCCATCCGCCCAGTCGGCGATCAGACCGTCGACGATCTCGGCGACGCCCGCGCGCAGGACTTCGACGCGCCGGGTCGTGAACGCCTTGTTCATCAGGCCGCGCAGGTGCGTGTGGCGCGGCGGATCGTTGAACACCGCCCAGTGGCTGATGTGCTCCCCCAGGAAACCGATTTCCTCGCCGTCCGGTCCGTCGCGCTGGGCCTCGACGAAGGGCCGGATCCGGTCCGCCGACAGGCGCTTGTCGCGGAAACCCGCGCGCACGTCGTCATAGCGGGTCAGGTACCAGGCCCGGCTGACCGGGTTCCAGTGCATCGGTTCGTCGGCGCGGAGCCGCGCCAGACCCGGATAGGGGTCGACGATGGTCTCGGCTGCGTTCGGATTGAAGTCGACAGACATGGTATGAGCGATCCTCCCCTGACGGCCCATGGATGTTCTCTACCGGAGTGCTGCGGCCTTGGCGAGTCCGCAGCGATGATGTCACTGTAAGCGCAGGGGAGGGCGCGGAATGGCGACACGGCGGCCCGGCGTCGGCATCGGCGCCGTCATCTTCAGGGGCGATGAGGTTCTGATCATCCGTCGCGGCAAGCCGCCGCGAGAGGGCCAGTGGTCCATTCCCGGCGGCCGGCAGGAATGGGGCGAAACCGTCGCGGAAGCCGCCGCCCGGGAAGTGATGGAGGAAACCGCCGTGCATTGCCGGATCCGTGGCCTGGTCGATGTCGTCGACGGCATCGGCCGCGACGCGGACGGGGCGATCGAATACCACTACACCCTGGTCGACATGTGGGGAGACTGGCTGGCGGGCGAGCCGGTCGCCGGCGACGACGCGGCGGCGGCGTGCTGGATGCCGATGGAGGCCGCGCTGGAGGCGGTGATCTGGCCCGAGACCCGGCGCGTCATCCGTGCGGCGCAGGCTCTGATGCTGAGGCAATTGTGACCGCCGCCGCGGTCGGCGCCGTTGTTCCCGGCAGGGCCGGGGTCTACGCTTGACCCTTCGGGAGGTAGCGACCGATGCGTAGGCTTGCACTTCTGGCGCTTCTGCTCGGCGCGGCCCTGGTCACGTCGGGTTTTCGCGAAGGCGCGCGTTCGCCGAATGACAGCGCGATCGTGGTCATCGGTGTGGGCACGTCCCATCCGTCCGGCGTCAACAGCCTGTTCTCCGACGTGCCCGCGATCGAACTCCGCTGGGCGCCCATCGACATGCGCCGCCTCGCCGTCGACCACAGCCGTCCGCCGCTGATCCTGCGCCGCGAATACTGCAATCCGCTGGCGCTCGACAGGGCCGACTGTCCGGCCGGCGACCGGCAGACCCTCTACGCCGCCTACGAGGCGCCGGCCGGAATCTACATGCTGCGCTCGATCACGGTCACCAACAGCAATCTGATCGAGGGCCGGCGGGCGACGACGGACTATTTCTATCCGCCCGATCATCTCGTTTTCCGCAATACCCTGCCGCAGGCCATGGCGGATCCGGACGTGCCGAAGCTGCTGCTCGCGCCGGGCGGGCTCTACTATGCCGGCAACATGATCGTCGACTTCGACGGCCACGCGCCGCGTATCAGCGCCGTCGAGCGCGATGAGGAAGCGGCGATCGACGTGGTTCGTGAACAGCTCGGCGGCGACCTGACGCTGCAGTTCCTCGAAACCGCGCTGTCCTTCGTCCCGGGGGTGGAATCGTGATCCTTCGCGGCGGGTTGTGCGCGGTGTTGGCGCTGGCCCTGGCTGTCGGCTGCGCGGCCACGCCGCCGGAACCTTCGATGACGGTGCGGACGATCGATCCGGAGTCCGACGGACTGGTGCGGCTCAGCTTTTCGACGGACAGCCTGGCCCAGAACGAGGCCCAGGAACTGCTGCTGGTGGTGGCGGCCATCGTCACCCGCCGGGCGGGCAGGGAACGCTTCCAGTTCCGCAGCGTGGAAGCCGAAGGCCTGATCGATACCCAGCTCAGCGAGATCCGCTATTTCGACGTCGACGCCGTGGTGGCGACACTGGCGGATGCCGCGGCGGGCGATCCGGCGCGCAAGACCTACGCCGCCGCCTCGGTGCTGGAGTATTTTCGCCCGAAATACGCCCCCATACTGCCCCGGCGGCTGCGTGACATGCTGTCTGCGCGCGCCGACCCGGACCGGCGCCTGGCCGGCGCGGTCCGCCGGGCGGCGTTGTGACACGGATCACTTGGTTCGGGCGCGATCCGTCCCATCTTTGCAACAGACGAGATTTCTGGAAAAACGCACTCCCTCCCAACTCGTCGACACCAAGACGCCGCCAGTCCCCTCCCTGGCGGCGTCATCGTTTGCGCCCCGGTGAAATTGATTGTCAGGTCATTGACCTTGGGCCGAGAGGTCGCATCTGATAGTCGAGACGGCGCAGGCCGACTCAGAGCAGTGGAGCGTATTCGGGTGAACATGGTGGCTTTGGCGAAATTCCGCATCGGCGATATCGTGCGCCACCGCATCTTTCCGTTTCGTGGCGTGATCTTCGACGTCGACCCGGAGTTCAACAACACGGAAGAGTGGTGGCTCAGAATCCCGGAACATATGCGTCCGCGGAAGGACCAGCCCTTCTATCACCTGCTGGCCGAGAACGAGGAATCCACCTATATCGCCTATGTCTCGGAGCAGAACCTGCTGTGGGACGAGTCCGGCGAGCCGGTCAGCCATCCGCAGGTGGACGAGTTCTTCTCGAAGATCCAGGATGGGCGCTACGTCCCGATGAATCAGTTCGCGAACTGATCGGCGCTATCCTCGCCCCGGCCGAGGTCTTCCCATCCATCGGCGGTAAGTTGCTCCAGGGGCCGGAAGGCCGACTTGTAGGACATCTTGCGGCTGTCGGCGATCCAGTAGCCCAGATAGACGTGATCGAGGCCTTCGGCGATGGCGTGCTGCACGTGCCACTGGACAATGTAGGTGCCCAGGCTGCGTGCCGCATCGGAGGGACGGAAGTAACTGTACACCAGCGAGAAGCCGTCCTGCATCCGGTCGGTCAGACATACCGCGCGTAACGTCTGTTCCCGGTCGCGGAACTCGACCAGACAACTGTCGACCGGCGTATCCTCGATCATGGCGCGGTAGTCGCCGAAGCGCATCTCGGCCATGCCGCCTTCGGCATGGCGCGACGACAGGTACTGACGGAACAGGATGTAATGCTCCCGCGTTGCGACGGCCGGCATGATCCGCGCCTTCAGGTCGCTGTTGCGCCGCCAGTTCTTGCGCTGGGTCCGGTTGGGCCTGAACCGCTCGGCGGGAATGCGCACCGGCACGCAGGCGTTGCAGTCGTCGCAGGCGGGGCGATAGGCCAGATCCTGGCTGCGCCGGAACCCTGCGGTCGAAAGCACGCTGTGCAGGTGATCCGGCTCCTCGCCCGAAAGCAGCGTCACGACCTTGCGTTCCATCTTGCCTGACAGATACGGACAGGGCGTGGGCGGCGTGGCGAAGAAGTGCCTGAGCGGAATCTGGACGCGCTTCATGCTCGAAAGGGTAATTCAGTGATGGCGATCCTGCAGCAACTGATTTCGCGAACCCGATTGCGATCGTCGCCCCGAATGCGGCAGGTCGGAAACCGCCGCGCGAAGCCCTGACTTGGTGTTCCCGCGCCCGCGGTCAAGCGTCCCCCCGCACCTTCGGCCTAAAGATCGTAGATCACGGCGGCGACCGCGGTGTAGGCGGCCCAGATGATGAGGATCAGCGGAATGCCGGCTCTCAGATAGTCCGCGAACCGATAATGGCCTGGGCCCATGACCAGCAGGTTGGTCTGGTAGCCCATGGGCGTCGCGAAGGAACAGTTGGCGGCGAACAGTGTGGCGAAGATGAACACCTCCCATTCGATCTGAAGCGACTGGGCGAGGCCGATCCCGATCGGCGTGAACAGCACGGCCGTGGCGTTGTTCGACAGGATGTTGGTGAAACCGGCCACGATCAGGAAATACACCGACAGCACCGCCAGCGGCGGCGCCCCGTCCAGCGCGGTCATCAGGTTCTGGGCGATGAAGGACGCGCCGCCTGTGCCGTGGAGCGCGGTGCCCATGGCCAGCGCGGCCCAGATCATCAGCGCCACGCGGCGGTCCATGGCGCGCATGGCCTGGTGGATGTTGAGGCAGCCTGTCAGCAGCATCGCCGCGGCCCCCAGCAGGGCCGCCACGACAATGGGCAGCACGCCGGTGGCGGCGGCGGCCACCACGCTGGCGAAGATCAGGGTCGACCGGCCAGCGTACTCGATGGCCGGCAGATCGTCGGCCGACCATTCCTGCAGGATGACGTCGCGGTTGCCGCGCAGACGCTGCACGTCGGTGCGGTGTCCCAGCAGCAGCAGCACGTCGCCCGCCTCCAGGCGGATATCGTGCAGGCCCTGGCGGATCATCCGGCTGCGCCGCTGGATGCCGATGACGGTGCAGCGCGTGCGCGTGTGAAAGACGATCTGCGCCAGGTTGCGGCCGATGATCCGGCTGGCCGGCGCCACCACGACCTCGGCCAGCACGAAGTCGCGGTCCATCTTCTGCTCGTTGTCGTCCGCCGCGGGCAGGTCGTCGCTGGCATGCAGCGCCGACCGCAGGTCCGGTGTCCGGCTGATGGCCTCCGTGATCGACTTGCGCGTCGCCGCCACGATGAGCTCGTCGCCGGTCTGGAGTTCGATGCCGTCGAAGGGCGGCAGGATCGATTCCTCGCGCCGCTGGATCAGCCGCACGGTGATGCCCGGCAGGCTGGGAAACAGCCCCGCCCGAGCGGTCTCGCCGATCAGGGAGGAGCCGGAGCGGATGTCGATCTGGGCAATGAACTGCTTGCCCGCGACGCCCTCCGTCAGACTCTGGGCGTAGCTGGACCGGTCTGGCAGCAGCTTCGGGGCCACGAAGATGACATAGACCAGGCCCACCGACGCCAGAACCACGCCGATCAGGGTGAAGTCGAAGAAGCCGATGGACTCGGCTCCGGCGTTCTTCGCCGCCGCGACGACCAGCAGGTTGGTGGAGGAGCCGATCAGCGTGGTCATGCCGCCCAGGATCGCTGCGTAGCTCAACGGAATCATCACGCGGCTGGCGCTGCGGCGGAGCTGTGCCGACAGGGCGACCATGATGGGAATGAAGATGACGACCACCGGCGTGTTGTTCAGAATGCCGCTGGTTACCGCCACGGTCAGCAGCCCTGCGAAGACCGCCAGGAAGGGATGAATCCTGCGCAGTGCCGCCATGCGCCGGATCGGCGCGTCCAGCGCGCCTGTGCGGATCATGCCCTGGCCGATCACCATCAGGGCCAGCACCGTGATCAGCGCCGGATCGGCCAGGCCGGCAAGCAGGGCGCGTGTGGTGATCGCCGGCATTTCCGGCAGCGGCGTCGCCGGGAGGAAGTGGAAGGTCGCGGTCAGCGCGGCGACCACGAGTAGCGAGGTCAGCTCGATCGAGAGCCGTTCGCTGGCATAGATGGCGACCGCGACGGCGATGACGCCCAGCACCAGCCACATCTGCAATGTCGGTTCCACCATCGCCATATGGCGAATCTCCTGCGCGCCGAAGCTCAAGCCGCAATATGATCGGGCGTCTGCACGCCCACAAGCCGACGGTCCCCTGCAACCTTTCCGGATCCACGGAGACGTCGATGACACGTAAGAAGACATATTACGAGGCCACGGCGCCCGGCACGCCGCCGCGCGCGGCGCTGGTGGGCGAGGTGCGCGCAGACGTCTGCATCGTCGGCGGCGGCTTCACGGGGGTCGGAGCGGCTCTGGAGCTGGCCGCGCGCGGTTTCGGCGTTCGGCTGCTGGAGGCGAAACGCATCGGCGCCGGCGCCAGCGGACGCAATGGCGGTCAGATCAATTACGGGTTCTCCGCCGACGTGGTGTCGCTCGCCGCGCGCCTGGGCATCGAACCCGCCCGCGCGCTCTGGGCGATGGCCGAGGAGGCGGTGAGCCTGATCGACCGGCGCGCGGCGGAACACGGCATCGACTGCGATCTGCGCCGGGGTTTCATCTACGCGGCCGCCAGGGCCAGTCACATGGAGCCCCTGCGCCGTGAACGCGCGGTGCTCGCGGAGAGTTTCGGCTACGGCCATCTGGAACTTCTGGATTCCGCAGCCACAGCGGCCGCCACAGGTAGCGGCATCTATCACGGCGGTCTGCGCGACCAGCGTTCGGGCCATCTGCATCCGTTGAAGTACCTCCTGGGTCTCGCCGCTGCGGCGGAAGCCCGTGGCGCGGTCCTGCACGAGGATTCGCCGGCGACCTCGGTCGATGGGGAGAATGGCGTCGTCCATACGGCCCGAGGGGTCGTCAGGGCGTCCCACGTGCTGGTCGCAGCCAACGCCTATCTCGACGGCCTGGTGCCGCCGCTCGGCTCCCGCGCCATGCCGGTCGGCACCTGGGTTGTCGCCACGCGTCCGCTGGCGGCTGAGGAGCGCACGGGGCTGCTGCCCGGCGGCGAGTGCGTCTGCGACACCCACGTCGCCCTCGACTATTACCGCTTCACTGCCGACAACCGTCTGCTTTTCGGCGGCGGCGTCAGCTATCGCGGACGGGACGGCGCCGAGGACGGCGCGCGGCTGCTCGGCCGGCGGATCGCGCGGGTCTATCCGGGGCTCGCCGGCATCGGCATCGACCACGCCTGGGGCGGGCGGGTCTCGATCACCCGCAACCGGTTGCCGGACATCGGCCGTATCGGCAGGCGTCTCTACTACGCGCAGGGCTTCTCGGGTCAGGGCGTGGCGCTGACCGGCATGGCGGGGCAGGTGATCGCAGAGGCCATCGCCGGCGATGCCGGCCGCTTCGATGTCTTCGCTTCGGTTCCCCATGGCCTGTTTCCCGGCGGCGCGGCGCTGCGTCAGCCGCTGCTGGCGCTGTTCCGGCTCTGGTACAGGTTGCGTGACCGTCTCTGAGGGGGGATCAGTTCTCGGCGTCGGGGACCCAGGGTATCCGGGCGAATTCGACGCCTTCCTCCCGCAGCGCCTCGGCTTCCTCGGCGGTGCTTTCGCCGTAGATTCCGCGCGGATCGCTCTCGCCATAGTGGATGCGGCGCGCCTCCTCGGCGAAGCGCGGCCCGACATAGTCGGCGTTCTTCTCCACCTCGCGGCGCAGCTTCTTCAGCATGACGTACATCTGCCGGGGATCGACCGGCGCCTCCTCAGCGCCCTTGCGGGAGGCCACATTGGGCGCCATCGGCGCCTTGCGCACCTCGCCATTTCCGCAGACGGGGCAAGTGACGAGGCCGCGCGCGGACTGATCCTCGAAATCCGCGCTGGAGCCGAACCAGCCCTCGAAGACATGATCGGAACTGCACCTGAGATCGAAGCTGATCATATTCGCCTGGGTATGTGACAGGGAGGTGGCGAACGCCGCCAGTGCGTCATAAATGGTCAACTCGGGCGGGAAACACAAGAAAGGACGATCATGCCCCCGGCCAGTTCTTGGGTGATGCGTCATCTCGACTTCGTGCCGGCGGGCGGGGCCGTGCTGGATCTGGCCGCGGGGTCGGGACGGCATGTCCGGCTTTGCCGCCGGGCCGGCCTGGCGGTGGTCGCGGTGGATCGTGATACGGCCGGGCTGAACGCCTTCGCGGACGACGGCGGGGTGGAGATCTTGGCTGCGGACCTGGAGGCGGCAGCCTGGCCCCTGGCGGGCCGGCGATTCGGCGGTGTCATCGTCACCAATTATCTCTGGCGGCCTCTGCTGCCGGAGATCGTCGCCGCCGTGGCACCGGGCGGTGTGCTGATCTACGAGACCTTCGCCGCCGGCAACGAGGCCTTCGGCCGGCCCCGCAATCCGGATTTCCTTCTGCGGCCCAACGAGTTGCTGGAGGCTGTCGGCGCGGAGCTGGAAGTCCTCGAGTACCGGCACGGCTTCGAGCCGGGTCCGCCGTCGGCCGTCCGCCAGAAGATTGCGGCCCGGCGTCCGGACATGGACCGGCCATGACGCCGATGCTACAGAACCGTGAATCAGCCGGACCGGACGAGGCGATGGAAAAACAGGCCGCACGCGCAGATCTGATGCCGATCGACCTTTCCGGTCTGCGCCGCGGCAATACCGGTATCGACTATGCGCACCGTTTCGACAGCGGCCGTCCGGGCCCCGAGGTCCTGGTAGCTGCCGTCGTTCACGGCAACGAACTGTGCGGCGTGCATGCGCTGGTCCGGGCCCTGGCGACAGAACCGCGTCCCGAGCGCGGCGCATTGACGTTCTGCTTCTGCAATGTCGCCGCCTATCTGGGGTTCGACCCCGCTGCGCCCGCCCGGGCGCGTTTCGTCGACGAGGATTTCAACCGGCTGTGGGACGCGGAAACGCTGGACAGCCCGCGGCGGTCCAGCGAACTCGACCGCGCCCGGCGGATCAGACCGCTGATCGAGCAGGCCGATCAGCTGCTGGATCTGCATTCGATGCAGACGGGCGGCGAACCGCTGATGCTCGCAGGGACCGCTGAGCGGGGACGGGAGCTCGCCATCCGCGTCGGGTTTCCACGCATCGTTGTCGCCGACCCGGGCCACGCCGCCGGCCGGCGAATGCGGGATTTCGGTGGTTTCGGCGCTGCGCACGGAACGCGCACGGCGTTGCTGGCCGAATGCGGTCAGCACCGCGATCCGGCCGCTGCGGACAACGCGACCGAGGTGCTGGCGCGCTTCCTGGCCGCCACTGGAACGTTGCGTCCGGAGGCGGCCCGGCGGATCTGCGACTGGCCGGAGCGGCCCGCTCCGCGTGTCATCGAAGTGACCGACCGGGTGACGATCCGCGGTCAGAGTTTCCGCTTCGTCGGCAATCCCGAGAATCTCGACATGATCGAAAAGGCCGGCACCGTGATCGGTCACGACGGCGGACGGCCGGTCGAGACGCCCTACGACAATTGCGTGCTGATCATGCCCTCCAGACGGTTGGCCACCGGCCAGACCGCGGTCCGGCTGGGACGGTATGTGGCTTGATCGGCGAGCGCCTGGCATCGGTTGACTGGCGTGGCCACGCGGTCGCGCTTGGCGTGGGCGCGTCCGGCGGGGCGCTGTTCTTCTGGCTGCAGATGCCGCTGGCCTGGATGCTGGGATCGATGATCTTCGTCTCCGCCGCCGCCATCGGCGGGCTGCGGCCGGCGCTGGACCGCCGTTTCCGCTCGGTCATGGTCAGCATACTGGGCGTCTTCCTGGGCAGCGCGTTCTCGCCGGAGGTGGCCGACCGCATGGGCCAGTGGGCGGCGGCCCTCGCCATCCTCGCCGGGTTCGTCGTGATCGGCAGCCTGCTCAGCTATGTCTTCCTGCGCCGCGTCGGGGGCTTCGATCCGATCACCGCCTATTTCTCGTCCACCCCCGGCGGTCTGGGGGAAATGGTTCTGGCCAGCGAGGAGATGGGCGGCGATTCGCGGAAGGTCTCGCTGGTCCACACCATCCGGGTCATTTCCATCATTCTGATCATCCCGTTCTGGTTCCGGCTGGTGCTGGGCGCCGATGTGCCCTCGATCATGCCCGAGACGCCGGGCGTCGATGCGGCGCCGGTGGACTGGCTGATCCTGGTGGCCTGCGCCGCGCTCGGCTGGCCGCTGGCCAGTCTCTGCCGCGTGCCGGCGGCAGCTCTGGTCGGACCCATGATTCTCTCCGCGCTGGTCCACCTTCTGGGCCTCACGGCGGTGACGCCGCCGCCGGTGCCGGTAGCCGCGGCGCAGCTCGTCCTTGGCGCGGCCGTGGGCAGCCGCTTCGTCGGCACGGCGTTTTCCATGATCTGGCGCGTTGCCCGCCTTGCGTTGGGAACCTCGGTCCTGCTGCTGGGGCTGGCGGTGCTGATCACGTTGGCAAGCGCGGACATGATCGGCATCCGGCCCGAGGCCATGATCCTGGTGCTGGCGCCCGGCGGGCTGGCGGAAATGTCGCTGATAGCCCTTGCGCTCGGCATCGATACGGCTTTTGTTTCGACCATGCACATCTGCCGGATCATGATGATCGTGGTCCTGGGGCCGTCGCTGTTCCGGATCGGCGCCCGCAGATCCCGGGAAACGGGTCGTTAACCCTCGCCGCCTAGGTTGGCGGCATGAAGAAGACAGTCGAATCCATGTCCTCGCGCAAGAGCTACGTTCCCAAGATCAAGGTCGACACCCTGATCCTGATGACGGACGGCACGGAGCTGGAAGGCAGCGTGTTCATCCGCGCTACCCAGCGCGTGCAGGACCTGCTGAACGAACCGGGCATGTTCTTCCCGCTCGAAGACTCGCGGACCGGTGAGATCACGCTGGTCAACAAGTTCGCCATCAACAACATCAAGCCCCTGGACTGACCGCCGGCGCCGTCCGCCGCTCGACCCTGGGATAGAGCGCCGCCAGGGTGGCGCCGCGCGCCAGGTTCAGCACCGTCAGCGCGGCCCACAGCCCGTGATTGCCCCACATCGCCGGCAAGGTGAGCGCCGCGGCCATGTAGATCGCCAGGCTGGCCAGCATCGCGTTGCGCATGTCGGCGGTCTGGGTGGCGCCGATGAAGACGCCGTCGAGCTGAAAGCACCAGATCGCCACCACCGGGTAGAGCGCCACCCATGGCAGATAGGCGCCGGCCGTCGCGCGCACCGCCTCCTGATCGGTCATCAGAGCGATGATGAGGTCGCCTGCGGCGAGATAGACCAGCGCGATGGCGACGGCGACGATTCCCGCCCAGATCGTGCTCGCCACGACCGCGCCGCGCAGCGCCGCGTGGCTGCGCCGGCCGATCGCGGCGCCGACCAGCGCCTCTGCGGCGAAGGCGAAACCGTCCAGACCATAGGCGGTCATGTGGACCATCTGCAGCAGCACCGCATTGGCCGCCAGCGCCAGGTCGCCGAACTGAGCCGCTTCCCGTGTGAAGAAGGCGAAGGAGAAGATCAGGCACGCGGTCCGGATCATGATGTCCACATTGGCGCGGAAGAAGCGCTTGAGCCGGCCGATGTCGAGGATTCTTGGCAGATTGAGCGCCGCGCCGCGCCGCCGGACCATCCGGCCGGCGACGAGCAGGCCCAGGACCGCGGCTGACCATTCGCCGGCCAGCGTCGCCCAGGCGACGCCGGGCACGCCCATTTCGAGGCCGACGACGAAGACCAGGTCGAGGACGATGTTGACGCCGTTCAGCCAGATCTGGATGAGCAGCGCCACGCGCGTGTGCTGCAGACCGATGAACCAGCCCAGCAGGGCGTAGTTCATCAGGGTCGCCGGCGCGCACCAGATGCGGACGAAGAAATATTCGCCGGCGAGCGTCTGCACCGCGGCGCTGGCGTCGAACAAATCGCGCGCCGCCCACCAGATCGGCGCCTGCAGCGCCAGCAGGATCAGACCCAGGCCGGCGGCCAGCAGGATGGCGCGGCCCAGCACCGCCGCGATCTCGGGCGCGTCTTCGGCGCCGGCGGCCTGCGCCGCGAAGCCGCTGGTCCCCATCCTGAGAAAACTGAACAGCCAGAACACCGAGGTGAAGACCAGCGCGCCGATGGCGACGCCGCCGATGTGCTCGGGGCCGGGCAGGTGGCCCACCACCGCGGTGTCCACCATGCCGAGAAGAGGCGTGGTGACGTTGGACAGGATGATCGGCCAGGCCAGGATCCAGACCCGGCCCAGCGACGGCCGCTCGCCGGCGCTCATCGGCCGTGACGCAGGCGGCTCAGTGAATCCCGGAAACCGTACCAGGCCATTGCGGGGCCCAGGAACCAGGGCCGTCCGCCGTAGAAGAAGCGTTCGGGAAACTCGACGTCGTCGAAGGCGCTTCGACCGGCCAGGTCGCCCAGCGCCTTCTGCGCCAGCTTGTGGCCCATCCAGTTGGACATGGCGACGCCGGACCCTGCGTAGCACATGGCATGGCCGATGCGGCCCTCGAGCCCGATCTTCGGCAGACCGTCGAAGCTGAAGGCGACCTTGCCCCACCAGCAATGGGTCAGCGAGACGCCGTCAAGTTCCGGAAAGATCTCGCCCAGGCGGCGGCCGAGATGGTCAGCCAGCTTTCGCCCGCCGCCGACGCCGACGCCCGGCCGGCTGCCCAGCAGGATGCGTCGTCCGTCGGGCGAGGGGCGGTAGTAGTTCAGCAGGTTGAAACTGTCGGCGATCATCCGCCCGCCCGGAATCAGCCGCCGCACCAGGTCGGGGTCGAGTTCGTCCGTGGCCACGATCGCCGAGGTCACCGGCACCACGCGGGCCTGATGCTCGGGCGTCAGCGGGCCGGTATAGCCGTTGGTACAGATCAGCACCGTCTCCGCCGTGATGAAGCCCAGGCTGGTTTCCAGCACCATGGCGCTGTCGGTTTCCTCCAGGCCCAGCACCGCGGTGCGGCCCGCGATCAGCGCGCCGGCGCCGCGGGCGGCGGCCAGCAGCCCGTCGTGGAATTTCGCCGGATGCAGACCGCCTGTGTCGTGATGCAGTCGCCCGCCGGCGTAGAAACGGGAGCCGATGAACTGGCTCTGCTCGTCTGCGGGCACCATCTCCGCCTGCACCGGCCGTGCCGCCTTCTCTGCCTCCAGGCTGGCCGCCATGCTCTCGTAGTGCGCCCGCGTCACCGCCGGATAGAAGCGGCCCATGCGCGCGAAATCGCACGCGATCTCATTGTCGATCACCAGCCGTTCGATGAAATCCACGGAGGCGGAGGCCTCGTCGAGCATGGCGACCGCGCGCGCCTCACCGAAACGTCGGGCAAGGCCGCCATAGCCCGGTTTCAGCCGATCGCCGAACATGCCGCCATTGCGCGAACTCGCGCCGTCGCCGGGATCCTCGGCATCGAAGACGACCACACTGGCGCCGGCGCGCGCCAGGGTCAGCGCGGCCGAAAGGCCGGTATAGCCGCCGCCGACGATGGCCACGTCCACACGCTCGGGCAGATCAGGCTCGGGCGGCGGGGACCGGTCCCGCTCGCGCCACCAATAGGGCTCGAATTTCAGGTCTTCCGCCGGACGAAGCCGGGCGCGGCGACGGGCGCTCAAGGCCGGCTCAGTTCCGGCAGGCGGAATCGATGGCGTCGATCCGGCGCAGGGCGACGGAGGCAATGCCGGTTGCCGAAGACATTGGTGGACCTCCAGGAATATTGCGGACCGTCACTGGCCGGGCGGGCCGCCCGGTCATTCGCAGGATATCACCGATGATTCGGAAGGCGAGGAGGAACTGTTCCCATCGGGGGCGGTCATTTCTGTCTCCGTGGCTTTCCGTTACCGAAAAGTTCGCCTGTGTCATGCTTCTCAAGCATAGGTGCCGCAGGGGTTTTGCACCATCGGGCAACATGTGATCAGCGGAAGAATTTCAACCGCATTTTTTTCTTTCGTGCTTGGCGTTCTCTGTTAAGTTCGCGGCAATTCGAGGCGCATAGTACGTATCGAATCCAGTAACCGACTGAACGGTCCAGAATCAGGAGTATCAGATATGAACGCGAATGCAGCGGAAGGTGGGGCTCCGACCCATCAGGATTTGCTGGAGATGACGGCGGAAGTCGCTGCGGCCTATGTCTCCAACAACGTCGTTCCTTCCGATGAACTGCCGGAGCTGATCAGCCGTATTCATGCGGCCTTGGCCTCCGCCGGCACCGCGGTGGAGGAGCCGGAACCGGAAAACCAGAAGCCGGCGGTCAGCATTCGGCGTTCGATCACGCCCGACTACCTGATCTGTCTGGAAGACGGCAAGAAGCTGAAGATGCTGAAGCGCTATCTGCGCACCAACTTCGACATGTCGCCCGAAGAATACCGGGCGAAGTGGAACCTGCCGTCCGACTACCCGATGGTGGCGCCGAACTACGCCAAGAAGCGCGCCGAGATGGCCAAGGCGATCGGCCTCGGCCGGGGCGGACGCCGCCGCGCCAAGGCCTGACCCGGCGCGGGTCAGCCCGACAACCTGATGGAACCGACCCCGGAAGGACCGCCTTCCGGGTTTTCTTTTGTCTGCGCCGCGTCATCATCGGCTGCGCGCGGCATCGAACGGGGAGGCGTCAGGCGTGAGCTGGCAGGAACGCATCGACGAGATTCAAAGGCGGCGCGAACTGGCAGCGGAGCAGGGCGGGGCCGAGGCCGTCGGGCGCCAGCACGCCAAGGGCCGGCTGACCCTCAGGGAGCGGATCGGGCGGCTGCTGGACGAGGGCAGTTTCGCCGAACTGGGCCGGACGGCCGGCGTCTCCGAACCTGTGGAAGACGGCGGGAAGCCCGGTTTCACTCCGGCCAACTTCATCCTCGGCTTCGGCCGCGTCGAAGGCCGGACCTGCGTCGTCGGCGGCGAGGATTTCACCGTGCGCGGCGGCTCGCCCACGCCTGCCGGGCTGCGCAAGTCGGTCTATGCCGAGGACGTGGCGCTGCGCTATCGCGTTCCGCTGATCCGCCTGCATGAAGGCGGCGGCGGTTCGGTCACCGGTTCCGGCGGCAAGGGCGCCTCGGGTCCTGTGGGTTCTTCTGTGGGGGAGCCGCATCGCTTCCTGTCGGTGGCGCAGACGCTGGGCACCGTACCGGTGGCCGCCGCGGCGCTGGGCCCCGTCGCCGGCCTGCCGGCGGCGCGGCTGGTGGCCAGCCATTTCAGCGTCATGACGAAGGAGACGGCCCAGGTCCTGATCGCCGGTCCGGCGGTGGTGGAGCGCGCCCTGGGCGTTTCCGTGACCAAGGAGGAGCTGGGCGGGCCGCAGGTACACCTTAAGAGCGGCGCGGTTGACAATCTTGCTGACGACGAGGACGACGCCTTCCGCCAGATCCGCCGCTTCCTCAGCTACCTGCCGCCCAATGTCGACCATCTGCCGCCGGTCGCCGATTGCGACGATCCGGTCGACCGTTGCGAGGATGCGCTGGCCGATATCGTGCCGACGGACCGTCGCCGCGCCTACGACCAGCGCAAGCTCATCGAGATGGTGGTCGACCGCGGCAGCTTCTTCGAGACCGGCCGGCAGTACGGGCCGGGTCAGATTGTCGGCCTGGCGCGTCTGAACGGTCAGCCCGTCGGCGTGTTCGGCAATGACTGCCGCTTCTACGCGGGCGCGATGACTGCCGACGGCGCACGCAAGGCCCGGCGTTTCATGGAGTTCTGCGAGACCTTCCACCTGCCGGTCGTCGCCTTCGTGGACGAACCCGGCTTCATGATCGGGCCGGATTCCGAGAAGGCCGGCACCATCCGGCCGGGAACGGCGGCGGTGCTGGCCGCGGCGAGCTGCGAGGTGCCGTGGTGTTCGGTGGTGATCAAGAAGAGCTTCGGTGTCGCCGCGGCGGCGCATTACGGCAATCACGCCCATGTCCTGGCCTGGCCGTCGGCCGAGTCGGGGCCGCTGCCCGTCGAGGGCGGTGTCGCCGTCGCCTTTGGCCGTGAGATCGCCGCCGCCGCCGACCCGGAGGCGCTGCGCGCGGACCTGGAGCGGAAGATGGCGGAGCGCCAGTCGCCGTTCTCCCGCGCCGAGAGCTTCGCCTATCACGACCTCATCGACCCGCGGGAGACGCGGCCCCGGCTCTGTCAGTGGCTGGAACTGAACAGACACCGCATCGAGGCCCTGCCCAAGGCCGGGCCGCGGCGCTTCTACACCCGTCCCTGATCGTCCAGGTCGGGCAACGCCGGCAGGCCGCGCAGTCTTTCCAGCACCGCTTCCGTCAGGCCGTCCGCCGGCCTGTCTCCGGCGACCGCGTCGAGATAGGCAGTGACGTCCTTTTCCAGGATGCCGATGGTATTGGCGGGATCGTAGGTTTCCGCCGCCCAGTCGATCCGTTCCAGGTTGTCGCCATACCAGGTGCCGCCGGAACTGGAGCGCATGACCCGGAGCAGGCGTTCCGGCGGCAGGCCGAGAGCCCCGGCCTGCGCCAGTACCGTGCGCACCGCGGCGACGCCCGCCGCGGCGACGAAATTGTTCAGCACCTTGGCCGCCGCGCCCGCGCCGGTCGCTCCCAGCACGTGGATTTCCTCGCCCATGGCCCGGAAGGCGGGCATCAGTTGCCTCACCGCGTCATCCGGGCCGCCGACCATGAAGGTGAGCGTCGCCGACCGCGCCCGGTACGGCGCGCCGGACATGGGCGCGTCCACCAGCGCTGTGGCCGCCGGCAGTTCGTCACGGAGCGTCCGGACAAAACGGGGTGAGAGGGTGGACGAGAGCACAAGAATCGGCGGCAGCCCGCCCATCGCCGCCAGCAATTCCCGGGTCTGGGCCGCGTCGCGCACGACCGAGATCACGGCACCGCAGCGCCCTGGCAGTTCCGCTGGATCGCCCGTCATGCGCAGGCCGAAATCGTCGAACTCCGAAAGGGGCCGGACGTCGTAGCCCATGACGTCGAAGCCGGCGGCGATCAGCGCCTCCGCCATCGGCCGGCCCATGGCGCCGCAGCCGGCGACGCCGATTCTCAAGCTCCTGCTCTCACGGTCCGATCGCCGCTTCCGTTTCCGACGGTGGATCCTCCATCTGCCGGATGGCAATCTCGCCGGCGGGGGTGAGCCGGCCCTTTCCGCTCTTCCGGAGTTCGGCGCGCAGGGCGTAGGCGTTGCCCGCCTTCGACGCGATCATCTCCTCCGGCGGCGTCGGGTTCGACACCGTCGGCCAGTGACCGGGCTGCGGACCCGAGCCTTCCAGGACGATCGCGGGCAGGTCGTCGTCAACCACGGCCGGCGTCTCCACGATCTCCATCAGGTTCCAGGCGAATTCCAGCGGGATGTCGTTGTTGTCGAAGAAGTAGATCGACCAGAAGGCGCCGTGGTCGATGGGACCGGTGACCTCCAGCCCCGCGGCCTCCAGGCGGTCCTTCAGTTCGAACATCTCTTCGCGCGTCGGGACGGTGAAGGCCACGTGGTCGAAGCCGATGGGCTCCTTCGTGCGCCGGCCGTGGAACTTCTTCCTCATCTTCGACGCGCCCTCATAGGCGAAGAAGGCGACGTAGTTGTCGCCGGTCCGGAAGAAGTAATGGCGGAAGCCGTCATGACCGATGCCCAGCGACAGCTCCATGCCGAGCAGATCGCGGTAGAAGCGGATGGTGCCGTCCAGGTCCGGCGTGATGAAGGCCAGATGATCGATGCGCCCGAATGACATGACGCTCTCCCTTTTCCGTGTTTCGCTGCACCATAGCTGATTGCGGACCCGGCCCCTAGCAAGCGCGGCGCGGGAAATGCACTGTTTCCGTCGTTGAATCCGTTGCGTCTGTCCCGGCGCAAGGTTCTACACTGGACTCGCGAACCGGGGAGGCGACATGGGGCAGAAGACGCGGCGCATCGTGCTGAAGCGCTACATCGAAGGCGTGCCGTCGCCGGACGATTTCGAGATCGTGGACCACGAGCTGCCCGACCTGGCGGACGGCCGCTTCCTGGTCCGCAATATCCTGCTTTCCGTCGATCCGGGCACCCGGGCGCGGCTGTCCGGTCAGGCGAGTTACGTCCCGCCGCTGAAGCTGGGCGAGATGGTCGGCGCCTTTTCCGTCGGTGAGGTGATCGAGAGCCGCCATCCCGACTATGTGCCGGGCGATATCGTCTCTCTCGCCGAAGGCTGGGCTGAGCATCTGGTCTCGAAGGGGCGCGGCTTCATCCGCCGCATCACCGACCGCCGCCTGCCGCTCAGTCCGTGGCTGGGCGTGCTCGGCGTTTCGGGCATGACCGCCTGGTTCGGCCTCAGGCGTGTCGGCGGGCTGAAGTCCGGCCAGACGGTCGTGGTGACCAGCGCCGCCGGCGCCGTGGGCTCGGCGGCGGGACAGATCGCCCGGCTGGAGGGCTGCCGGGTGATCGGCGTCGCCGGCGGGCTGGAAAAGTGCCGCTGGCTGGTCGACGAAGCCGGCTTCGATCACGCCATCGACTACCGATCGATGGACGTCGCCGCCGCGGTGGCCGAAGCCGCGCCCGACGGCGTGGATATCCTGTTCGACAATGTCGGCAACGAAATGATCGACGCGGTCATCCCGTCGATGAACCTGAACGGCGTCATCGTGGTTTCCGGCCAGGTGGCCGCCTACAATCAGGTCGATCCGCCGGGACTGCAGAATACCCGCGCCTTCATCACCCACCGCCTGAAGATGCAGGGTCTGGTGGTGTTCGACGATCTGCCCTGGGACGATGCGGAGCGCGCCATGGCGGAGCACGTGCTGGCCGGCGAGATTGTATGGCGCGACGAGATCGGCGAGGGACTGGAATCGATACCCGAGGCCTTCGCCGGTCTGTTCCGGGGCGAGAACCGCGGCCGGCGGCTGGCCCGTCTGGCCCCCGACCCTTTCGAGCCGGAGGCGAAGCGATGAAGATGACCCTTCCCGAGGCGCTTCTCGCCGACGTCGCCGGGCGCGGTGACGAGATCGAGGCCGCGAGGCGGCTGCCTGCCGACGTCGCCCGGGCGATGGCGAAGGCGGGGCTATTCCGCATGATGATCCCGAAGACCCTGGGCGGGCTGGAACTGCCGGTCTCGGAGTCGCTCGCGGCGATGCGCCGCGTCGCCGCCGCCGACGCCTCGGCAGGCTGGTGCGTCATGATCGCGGCGACATCGGCCTACAAATCCGGCTTCCTGGACCATGAGACGGCTCGCGAGATCTACGGCGATCCCTTGGGCGTCTATGGCGGTATCTTCGCGCCCATGGGCCGCGCCGAACCGGTCGACGGCGGCTATCGGCTGACCGGACGCTGGGCCTGGGCCAGCGGCAGCGCCAATTGCACCTGGCTGTCCGGCGGCGCGGTGATCCGGGAGGGCGACGGCATCGCGAAGCTGCCCAACGGCGCGCCGGATTCGCGGATGATGATCTTTCCCGCCGCCGAGGCGGAACTGATCGACACCTGGATGAGTCATGGTCTGAAGGGCACCGGCTCGGGCGACATGGCGGTCGAAGACATCTTCGTGCCCGAAGCGCGCGCGGTCTCGATGATGACGAGCGTCGCGACCCATGACGGCGCGCTCTATCGTTTTCCGACCTTCGGTCTGCTGGCGCTCGGCATCGCGGCGGTGGCGCTGGGCAATGCCGGGGCGGCGCTGGACGATCTTGTCGCCCTGGCGGCGTCGAAGAAGCCGACCGGCGGCGGGCGCACGCTGGCCGAACGCGGCTACGCCCAGTCCGAACTGGCGCAGGCGCGGGCGAAGCTGGGCGGCGCATCGGCCTTCATGGAGGACGCGGTGGGCCGCGCCTGGACCCTGGCCGAGGCGGGCGACGATCTCGACGTGGAAGCCCGCGCCGATCTGCGGCTGGCGGCGACGCACGCCACCCGGACATCGGCCGACGTGGCGCGGGTCATGTACGACCTGGCCGGCGGGGATTCCGTCTATCTCAAGTCGCCGCTGCAGCGCCGCTTCCGCGACGCGCACGTCATGACCCAGCACATGATGGTCAATCCGGCGACCTGGGAGTTGACCGGCCGCGTCGCTTTTGGCCTGCCCACCGACGCGACGTTTCTCTAGCGCCGCCCGAACAGGCGCTCGATGTCGGCGAGCTTGAGTTCGACATAGGTCGGGCGGCCGTGATTGCACTGGCCCGAATGGGGCGTGCGTTCCATTTCGCGGAGCAGGGCGTCCATTTCCTCGCCGGCCAGCCGCCGGCCCGAGCGGACCGAGCCGTGGCAGGCCATGGTGGCGCAGATTTCCTCCAGCCGGTCCTTCACCCCGTTGGCTGTCTCCAGCTCCGCCAGTTCGTCGGCGAGGTCGAGGATCAGGCCGCGCACGGCGCAGCGGCCGAGCAGGGCGGGAGTCTCGCGGACCACCACGGCGGTGGCGCCGAAGCGCTCGTAGACCAGCCCGAGTTCCGCCATCTCGCCGGCGCGCGCTTCCAGCCGGTCGGCGCTGGTCTCGTCCATCTCCACGACCTCGGGCAGCAGCAGGCCCTGACGGGCGACACCGCTCTCGGCCATCTGCCGTTTCATGCGTTCGTAGACCAGGCGCTCGTGCGCGGCGTGCTGATCGACGATGACGATGCCGTCGCCCGTCTGCGCGACGATGTAGGTTTCGTGCAGCTGCGCGCGGGCGACGCCGAGGGGATAGTCGGAATCGTTCTCGTTCGCCTCCGCCACGCGCGCTGCACTTGGCGGCGCGAGATCGTCCGGCGAAGGCGCCTGCCAGCGCGCCGCCGCTTCCATCGCCGCGGGTTGCGGCCGGACTTGGGCGGCATAGGCGGCGGGATGCCGGGAGAACAGCTCCCGCGATGCCGGCGCGGAAGCCGGCCGGAAGGCGCCGAGCGCCGCGCCCGCGACTGTCGTGGAAGCACGGTGGCCGGCTTCCGCCAGAGCCGAGCGCAGCGCGCCGACGATCAGGCCGCGCACCACGCCGGGCTGACGGAAACGGACTTCGGCCTTGGCCGGGTGCACGTTGACGTCCACCGCGTGCGGCTCGATCTCCAGAAACAGCGCGACGACCGGATGGCGGCCGCCGGAGAGGAAGTCGTGATAGGCGCCGCGCACCGCGCCGACGAACAGCTTGTCGCGTACCGGCCGGCCGTTGACGAACATGTACTGCTGCATCGAGTTGCCGCGATTGTAGGTCGGCACTGCGGCGAGGCCGGTCAGCCGGACGCCCTCGCGCTCGGCCTCGATCGCCAGTGCATTGTCGATGAAGTCGCGGCCCATGACGCGGCCGAGACGCGCCGCGCGCCGGTCCGGCAATTCGCCCTGTTCGGCGGAAGCGGTGAAGGCCGTTCGCTCGCCGTCCTTCAGGGTGAAGCCCACCTCGGGATGCGCCATGGCGAGTCGCTTGATGGTGTCGAGGGTGGCGCCGAACTCGGCCCGGTCGGTCTTGAGGAACTTCAGCCGCGCCGGCGTCGCGTAGAACAGATCCCGCGCCTCGACACGGGTGCCGGCGGCGCGCGGCGCGGGCTTCGCCTCGCCGACCCGGCCGCCGTCGACCGTGATGGACCAGCCCGTATCCAGGCCGGCGGCGCGGCTCTCGATCGCGAGGCGTGAGACCGCGCCGATCGAGGGAAGGGCCTCGCCCCGGAAGCCGAACTGGGCGATGGCCAGCAGGTCGTCGTCCATCAGCTTGGAGGTGGCATGGCGTTCGATGGCGAGCTGCAGGTCGTCGCGGTCCATGCCGGCGCCGTCGTCATCGACGGAGATCAGCGACCGGCCGCCGTCGCGCAGCACGATGTCGACGCGGCGCGCGCCGGCATCGAGGCTGTTCTCCACCAGTTCCTTGACCGCGCTGGCCGGCCGCTCGATCACCTCGCCGGCGGCGATGCGGTTGACGGTGGTCTCGGGCAGGCGGCGAATGGCCAAGAGAGAAGTTCCTATCCGGCGGCGAGATACTGCTTCGTCAGTTTCTTACTCGATTCGACCGCCGGCTGTCCGTAGGCGCTGATGCCCAGCAAGTGCGCCGCCAGCACCGTCTCCAGCATGAAGTGCATGAAAAGGCCGCCCAGCGTGCGTTCGTCCAGACGCTGCAGGCGTATCATCCGCGTCGGATGGCCGCGATCCACCAGCGTCTCGATGGTCGCCCGGGCCTGGATCTTGACGATGGCGCCCAGGCTCTGGCCGCTGAGATAGCCGAGGTCCGGATCCTGAATCAGGTCCGGTTCGATCATCGGTCCGGGCTCCGGCTCGGCCACGGTAATCACGGTGAAGCTCTTGTCCGCCGGCCCGTCCAGCCAGAGCTGGAGCTGGCTGTGCTGGTCCACGGGCCCCAGCGCAGCCACCGGCGTCACGCCGCGGCCGTTCTTGCCGAGGCTTTCAGCCCAGAGCTGTCGGTGCCACTGCGCGAAGCGCTCCAGCGCGCCGGCATAGGGCAAGATGACCTGTTGGGTGCGACCGCGCTCCCGCGCCAGGCCCACGGCCAGGGCCGCGGCGGCAAGGGGGGCGGGGTCCTCTTCTGCGATGGCGCGCTCGAACACCAGCGCCGCGCCCTTGCGCACCGCCATGACATCCAGACCGGCGATCAGGCCGGGCAAGAGACCGACGAGCGACAGCACCGAGAACCGCCCGCCGACTTCCGGGTCGTGGTCCAGCAGGGGGAGGCGCAGCCGGTCGGCCAGCCGCCTGAGCGGGTTGTCGCCGGGTTCGGTGATCACGGTGAAGTGGCGGGGCAGATCCAGCGGCCGCTTCTGCCGCCGCGCCCAGTCGAGCACGGCGAAGGTCTGCGCCAGGGTCTCGGTGGTGCTGCCGGACTTGGAGATGACGACGAAATGGGTCCGCGCGGGTTCGCAGTCGGCCAGCAGTTCGGCGAAGCCGCCGCCATCGAGATTGTCGGCGAAGACCAGCCTGCGTCGCTCCGCTGCCGGTGCGATGGCGACCAGCGCCTGGCCGCCGAGACTGGAGCCGCCGGTGCCGAGAATGACCACCCGCCGGAAATCTTCCCTGAGACGCATCGCCAGGCTCTCGATGACGCGCAGGTCGTCGCGGCGCGAGGCGAGGCCGAAATGGGGCAGACCGCCACGCGCCAGCTCACCGCGTATCTCGCGCAATGCCGGCCGGCCGCGTTCGATCAGCGAGCGGAAGCTGTCCTCCCTCAGGCCGCCGTCACTGACGGTCGCCTCCAGACAGGCGTCGATATAGTGGTCGAATGGCTGGGCCATGACGATCCGATCCGAAGTCCCCTCGAAAACTCGCAAATCGCCACGGCCCCGGCAAGGCCGTGCCGCGCCGTTACTGTGTCTCGGAGGTCTTCTCGGCCAGACCTTCGGGGAGGCCGACGGCGGTCACGATCAACCGATCGAGATTCAGGAGGTCCTCGGCGACACGCATGACGTCCTCGCGGGTGACGGCGTTGATCAGTTCCGGCCGCCGCTCGACATAATCCTTGCCCAGATCGTAGCGCTGCAGCGCGACCAGCAGGTCGGCGATGGCGCGGTTCGAGGTCAAGCTGAGCGGGAAGGCGCCATTGATGTTGGCCTTGGCTTTCTCGATCTGCTCGTCGCTGGGTCCCTCTTCGCGGAAGCGCCGGATGGTTTCCTTGAGGAGGTCCAGCGCCTCGCCGGCCTTGTCGTTGCTGGTCGACAGACCGCCCAGCCAGAGCGCGGCCCGGTCCATCGGCCGGAGATAGCTGTAGACGCCATAGGTCAGCCCGCGCTTTTCCCGGATTTCCTCGGTCAGCAGACTGGAGAAGCCGCCGCCGCCGAGGATGTGGTTCATCACCCGGGCCGCCTCGTAGTCGGGATCGTCGCGGGCGAGACCGGGGGCGCCGAAGACAAAGACCGTCTGCGGCGTGTCATAGGGCACGACGCGCCGCACACCCGGCTGACGTAGCTCCGCCTTGTCCTCGGCGGCAGGAGCGGCGGTTTCGGTCAGCCCGCCGAATGCCACGTCCAGCAGCGGTTTCAGGTCTTCGGGCGAGATATCGCCGACGACGCCCACGATCAGGCGATCCTTTGCCAATTGGTTGTCCACGAAGCCGGTCAGGTCGTCGCGCGCAATCGCGGTGACGCTTTCCTGGGTGCCGTCGATGCTGCGGCCATAGGGATCGTCGCCGAAGGCCACCTCGGAGAAGACACGGCCGGCGATGGCGTTGGGGTTCTGCAGGTCGCGCGCGATGCGGATCAGGATCTGCTGGCGCATCCGCTCGATCGCGTCGGCGTCGAACCGCGGGCTGGTCAGGGCGAGACCTGCCAGGCGGAAGGCCTCTCCGGCGTTCTGCGTCAGAGTCTGCAGCGACATGCCGAATGTGTCCCTTCCGGCCTCGAAGGAAAGGCGGACGCCATGCTCCTCGAGGCGGGTCTGGAAGCTCTGGCTGTCCATCTCGCCGGCGCCCTCGTCCAGCAGGGCGGAAACGAGGTTGGCCCGGCCGGCCTTGCCTTCCGGGTCGGAAACAGCGCCGCCGTCACGCCAGATCGCGGAGACCGCGATCATCGGAATGGCTTCTTCCTGCTTCAACCAGGCAGTGACGCCGCCCGGCGAAGTGACTTCGACGATCTCGGAACCGGCGGCGGGCCGGCCCGCGGCGGCCACGGCAGTGACGACGAGCAGGATGGCTGCGAACTTGGCAGTGAGAAACATGGCGCCCTTCATCATGACGGGTTCTCCGGCGACAGAATGGCGGTGACCGAGGCTTCGGGACGGAAATTGGCCCGCGCGGCGCGCACGACGTCGTCGACCGTGACGGCGCGGAGCCGGTCGGGCCAGCTTTCGACGTCCTCGACCGTGAGGCCGGCGACCAGTGAGGAGCCGAACACGCGCGCGCCCTGGCTCAGGCTGTCGCGCATGTAGACCGCCTCGGCCAGCAGCACGGTTCGGGCGCGGTCCAGTTCTTCCTGTGTTACGCCGTCCTCGATGACCCGGCGGATCTCCGCATCGACGGCGCGCTCCAGATCCTCGATGTCGGCGCCGCGTGCCGGCGTGGCGTAGAGACCGAAGGCGCCGGGGCCGCGGTTGACGCCGGAATACCAGGCGCCGGCGGAGGCCGCGATGCCCTGCTCGACGACCAGAGCGCGGTAGAGCCGGCTGGTCGAGCCGCCGCCCAGGATGTCGCCCAGCACCTGCAGGGCGATGACGTTGTCCGGCTCGCCCCAGTTGGCGCTGTCGGCGATGTACTGGCGCTGCCAACTCGGCTCGGCGACACGGGGGTCGCTGTCGGTGATGCGCCGGGCCGCGCGGTGCGGCGGTTCATGGGGCAGGGTGGGGCGCTCCAGCGCCTCGTTGGCCGGCAGGACGCCGTAATGCTTCTCGGCCAGGGGTTTCAGCTCTTCGGCGGTAATGTCGCCGGCCACGACGAGGATGGCGTTGTTGGGCGCGTAGAACTGTTCGTAGAAGGCCAGGGCGTCCTCGCGCGTCAGGGACCCGATTTCCTCCTCCCAGCCGATGATCGGTTCGCTGTAGGGGTGCGAGAGATAGAAGGTCGCCTGCACCTGCTCGCCGAACTGGCCCTGCGGCGTGGCGTCGGTGCGCTGGCGGCGTTCCTCCAGAATGACCTGGCGCTCGGTCGCGACGCTCTCCGCATCGAGGCGCAGATTGACCATCCGGTCCGCCTCCATCTCCATCATCAGCGGCAGGCGGTCCTTCGCCACGACCTGGAAATAGGCGGTGTAGTCCTGGGAAGTGAAGGCGTTGTCGCGGCCGCCATTGGCGGCGACGATCCTGGAGAACTCGCCGGGCGGAATCTTTTCCGTGCCCTTGAACATCAGGTGCTCCAGGAAGTGGGCGATGCCCGACTTCCCCTTCGGCTCGTCCGCCGCGCCCACGCGGTACCAGACCATGTGCACCACGACCGGGGCGCGGTGGTCGGGGACGACCACCACTTCCATGCCGTTGTCCAGGGTGAAGGTCTGCGGATCGAACAGACCGGCGTCGGCGCGCGGCGCGAACAGCGTCAGGACCATGGCTGCAGCCAGGCCCGCAATCAGGGGTCGCACGTAAGGCCCTCCGTCGTCATCAAGTGACCGTCTGCCGGTCATTTGGCGGCGCGGGTCCGGCTGCGCAAGTCGCGTTCGCGTCATTCACCCCGAAGGGGGAGGATCAGAACAGGCCGGGCTTCTCGATCGTGGCGCGTTCCTGGGGCGTGGCTTCGCGGGTCTCGCCGCTGCTGCGGTCGAACAGCACCAGGTCGGTGAGGGTCGTGTTGAGGCGCTCGAGCGCGCGTTCCTGCTGGGCGGCGAGGCCGCGAACGCCGCGCGGCGGCGTCAGCGCCCCGGCCTGGCGCAGCAGCGCCAGTTCGCCGACCGTGGCGTCGTCGGGGACCGTCTCGCTGCCGTCGACGCCGCCGACGACGCGGCCGTCGGCAGTAATCACGGCGCGCTGCTGCGGCCGGTTGACACGGGGCAGCGCCGACTGGTCGACGCCACCCGATCCCGGCGGACGCAGGCTGAATTCCGGCGGGACCACCAGCGGCGAGAAGACCGTGACACGCGATTCGTCGGGTGACGTCTTCTCCAGACCGAGGATGCCGCGGGCGCTGTCGCAGCCGCTCATGGCCAGGGCCAGGACAAGCAGCGCGGCGAAACCGAAGCCGGTGCGAATGATCTGCTGATTCATGGCGCCCTTTTAGAACGATCCCCGCGCGCGAACAAGGAATCGAAAAGCAGCAGGACGACGCCCACGGAGATCGCCATGTCGGCAACGTTGAAGGCGGGCCAGTGGTTGGTGCCGAAGGTGTCGATCGCCCATTGCGCGGCGGCGCCCGACAGATGGACGTCGAAGAAGTCGGCGACCGCGCCATAGGCGAAACGATCGATGGCGTTGCCCACCGCGCCGGCGATGACCAGCGTCAGGCCGGCGCGGAGCGCCCGGCCCTCGGCGCGCGCCAGCCAGACCGCCAGCGCCGTGGCGACGGCCAGATTGATCAGGCCGAGGATGAGCGGTGCGCCGGAATCGGAGAACATCCCGAAGCTCACGCCCGTGTTCCAGACCATGACGATGTTGAAGAAGGGCAGGATCTCGATCGGGCGGCAGATCTCCGGCAGGCCGTCGATGATGGTGCACTCCCGCCCTTCCATGACCGAGATCAGCCAGATCTTGCTGAGCTGGTCGACGGCGATCAGGACGAGCGCGATGAGGAAGGGGCGAAGCGGCATGAGTCCCGAAGCTGGAGCGGAAGGGGATGGGCGCGAACGTCGTCTCACATAGACCTCGCCGCCTCCCGCGCCAAGGGCCGACGAAAGAAGGCCGGGGCGCGAACCCCGGCCTTCCCTCATTTTTCGATGGCTGAATCCCGGCCCGGGGGCCGGGATGACGCGTCACCGACGCATCAGTTCCAGCGGCGGATTTCCAGCCGCGCGAGCTGGTCGCGGTGCACCTCGTCCGGACCGTCGGCCAGACGCAGCGTGCGCTGGTGCGCGTACATCGACGCCGTGCCGAAGTCGGTGGTGACGCCGCCGCCGCCATGGGCCTGGATGGCCCAGTCGGTGATCTTGCAGGCGATGTTCGGCACCGAGACCTTGATGCCGGCGATCTCGCGGCGGGCTTCCTTGTTGCCCACCGTGTCCATGCGCCAGGCGGCGTAGTACACATAGAGGCGGTTCTGGTCGATCATGATCCGGCTCTCGGCGATGCGTTCCTTCCAGACCGACTGCTCGATCACCGGCTTGCCGAAGGCGACGCGGGACTTGAGCCGCTTGATCATCTTCTCAAGCGCCCTTTCGGACACGCCGATGGAGCGCATGCAGTGATGAATGCGGCCCGGGCCGAGGCGGCCCTGGGCGATTTCGAAACCGCGGCCCTCGCCCAGCAGGATGTTCTCGGCCGGCACGCGGACATTGTCGAAGATCACCTCGCCATGGCCGTGCGGCGCGTCGTCATAGCCGAAGACCGGCAGCATGCGCTTGACGGTGATGCCCGGCGTGTCGCGCGGCACCAGGATCATGGACTGCTGCTTGTAGCGATCGGGGTTGTCCGGGTCGGTCTTGCCCATCAGCACCAGGATCTTGCAGCGCGGATCGCCGATTCCCGACGACCACCACTTGCGGCCATTGATGACGTATTCGTCGCCGTCGCGCTCGATCCGCGTCTGGATGTTGGTGGCGTCGGAGGACGCGACCTCGGGCTCGGTCATGGCGAAGCAGGAACGGATCTCGCCGGCCAGCAGCGGCGTCAGCCACCGCTCCTGCTGCTCCTTGGTTGCGTAACGGGCCAGCACTTCCATGTTGCCGGTGTCCGGCGCCGAGCAGTTGAAGATCTCGGAGGCGAAGGGGGAGCGGCCCATGATCTCGCAGAGCGGAGCGTATTCCAGGTTGGTGAAGCCGGGGCCGCCTTCGTGCTCGGGCAGGAAGAAGTTCCACAGGCCTTCCGACTTCGCGACCTTCTTCAGCTCCTCGAGGGTCGGAATCGGCTGCCAGCGGTCGCCTTCGGCGATCTCGTCCGACATCTTCTCCTCGTTGGGATAGACGTACTTGTCCATGAACGCGCTGATGCGTTCCTGCATCTCCAGGCTGCGTTCGGTCTGGATGAATTCCATGAAGTTCCTCCCCTTCTGCGATTGATCGGCCGCGCGGACAGATTGCGGCGCGGCGCCTGCGAAAGCTGCGGCGGATCATAACGGGGCCCTTCCGCCTTGTCATAGCCCTGAATGTCCGGCGGGTTGCATCTGTCGCATGCGTGCGCCGAAGGCTATATTCGGTAACGAAACAAGGGAGGCGGCAATGACCGAGGCGCTGACGATACGGCTCGACGACAGGGACAACGTGGCCGTGGCCCGCGTGGACATCCTGCCGGGCACTGAGATCGGGGGCGGCGTGAAGGCGGCGCATCACATCCCGGCCGGCCACAAGATCGCGCTTTCCGCCATCGCCGACGGCGCGGCGGTGCGGAAATACGATCAGATCATCGGCTTTGCCGAAGGCGCCATCCGGCCCGGCGATCACGTCCACACCCACAACTGCGTCTTCGCGATGTTCGACCGCGACTATGCCGTGGGCCAGGACGTGAAGCCGGTCGATTACGTGCCCGAGGCCGAGCGGGCGACCTTCGACGGCTATCGCCGGGCGAACGGCCGGGCCGCGACGCGGAACTACATCGGCATTCTCACCTCGGTGAACTGTTCGGCCACGGTGGCGCGCTACGTCGCCGAACAGTTCCGTCATCCCGACATGCTGGCCGAATATCCGAACATCGACGGCGTGGTGGCGCTGACCCACGGCACCGGCTGCGGCATGGCCTCGACGGGGGAGGGCATGCGGATGCTGTCGCGCACCTTCGCGGGCTATGCGCGGCATCCGAACTTTGCCGGCCTGCTGTTCATCGGGCTCGGCTGCGAGGCAGCCCAGCTCGGCATGATGATGGATGTCGAGGGACTGAAGCCGGGGCCGCTGCTGCACATGTTCACCATCCAGGACTCGGGCGGCACCACGGCGACGGTGCGCAAGGGCGTGGAACTGGTGAAGGAGATGCTGCCTCACGCCAACGCCTTCCGTCGCGAGCCGATCCCGGCCTCGGAACTGATCCTGGGGCTGGAGTGCGGCGGCTCGGATGCCTATTCAGGCATTTCCGCCAACCCGGCGCTTGGCGCAGCCGCCGACCTGCTGGTCCGCCATGGCGGCACCGCCTGTCTCGGCGAGACGCCCGAGATCTATGGCGCCGAGCATCTGCTGACCCGCCGCGCGGTCAGCCCGGAAGTCGCCGACAAGCTGATCGCCAGGATCCGCTGGTGGGAGGACTATGTCGCGAAGAACGACGGCTCCATGGACAACAACCCCAGCCCCGGCAACAAGGAGGGCGGGCTGACCACCATCCTCGAGAAGTCTCTCGGCGCCGCGGCCAAGGGCGGCACCACGAACCTGGCCGACGTCTATGCCTATGGCGAGCGGATCGCATCGAAGGGCTTCGTGTTCATGGACACGCCCGGCTACGACCCCGTCTCGGTGACAGGCTTTGTCGCCGGCGGCGCGAACGTGGTCTGCTTCACCACGGGGCGCGGCTCGGTATTCGGCTGCAAGCCCGTGCCGTCGATCAAGCTGGCGACGAATTCGGCGATGTACGGCCGCATGTCCGACGACATGGACGTCAATTGTGGCCTGGTCATCGACGGGGAGAAGTCGGTCGCCGAGATGGGCGAAGAGATCTTCCGGAAGATCCTGGCTACGGCTTCCGGCGAGCCGACCTGCTCGGAGCGGCTCGGCTTCGGCGATGACGAGTTCCTGCCCTGGCAGATCGGCGCGGTGATGTGATTTGAAACCGCGCTGTGTGGGATGGACGGGCCGGCACACAGCGCGGCTCCGGCATAGCTGATATTGCCGCACGCACGCGGGGGCGTCTTCCCCCTTCGTCGCTGCCCGGCTTGTCCGGGCAGCCCATGAGAGATGCCGGTCGATGGATTGCCCGGCTGAACCGGGCAATGACGTCGGCGCGCAGGGCGGCTACCGCGGCGGATATTCTGCCCTGGCGAAATAGAGCCCGTGCGCCGGTGCGGTGGGGCCGGCGGCGATGCGGTCGCGGGCATCGAGCGCGGCCTTGACGTCGGCCGGCGTCCAGCGACCCTTGCCCACTTCCACCAGTGTGCCGGCCATGATGCGGACCTGGTTGTGCAGGAACGACCGCGCCGAGCAGGCGATCCGCACTTCCTCGCCTTCCCGCGCCACCTCCAGCGTGTCGAGCGTCTTCACCGCCGTCTCGGCCTGGCAGTGGGCGGAGCGGAAGCTTTCGAAATCATGATGCCCGAGAAGATGCGCCGCCGCGGCGTTCATCGCGGCGACGTCGAGCGGCTGGGATAGGTGCCAGACGCGGCCCCGGTCCAGCGCCGGGACGGCGGCGCGGTTCAGGATGCGATAGAGATAATGGCGCTTCACGCAGTCGAAACGGGCGCTGAAACCGTCTCGGACGGCCTCGACCGAGAGCACGGTCACCGGGTGCGGGCGGACGTGATGGGCCAGCGCGTCGCGGATCCTGGACGCCGGCATCTCCCGGGCGATATCGGCATGGACCGTCATGGCCAGCGCATGGACGCCGGAGTCCGTCCGGCCCGCGGCGATCGCCGTCACTGTTTCCCCGGTGAAGGCGTGGATGCCTTCCTCGATCACCTGCTGGACCGCGAGGCCGTTTGTCTGGCGCTGCCAGCCGACGAATCCGGCGCCGTCATATTCCAGCACCAGGCGGTAGCGCGGCATCAGTCCAGCACTGCGCCGGCGGGGATCGCGCGGCCGCGCTGGAAGGTGGCCGCATCCATCGGTTTGCCGCCGGCGCGCTGCAGCACCTCCAGCCGGATCAGCCCGTCGCCGCACTGCACAGTGAGTTCTTCGTCGACCACCACGCCCGGCGCGACCTCGGCGGCGCCGGCGGCAGGCGTCGCCATGTGAACCTTGATCCGCTCGCCCTCGTGCTCGAACCACGCCCCGGGGAAGGGGGCGAGGCCGCGGATCAGCCGGTCGATTTCCGCGACCGGCCGGGTCCAGTCGATATGCGCCTCCGCCTTATCGATCTTGCCGGCGTAGGTCACGCCATCTTCGGGCTGGGGCGTCAGTTCCAGAGTGCCTTCGATCAGCCGCCGCAGCGCGTCGACGATAAGCGCCGCGCCCATCTCCCCCAGGCGATCGTGCAGGCTCTGGGTGGTGTCGCGCGGGCCGATGGCTGTTTCCGCCTTCAGCGCCATGTCGCCGGTGTCCAGGCCGGCGTCCATCTGCATGATGGTGACGCCGGTCTTTTCGTCGCCAGCCATGACCGCGCGGTGGATCGGCGCCGCGCCGCGCCAGCGCGGCAGCAGCGAGGCGTGGATGTTGAAACAGCCGAGCCGCGGCGCGTCGAGAATCGCCTGCGGCAGGATGAGGCCGTAGGCGGCGACCACGGCGACGTCCGCCTCGTGCGCCGCGAATTCCGCCTGCGCTTCCGGCTTCTTCAGCGACACCGGGGTCAGAACCTTCAGCCCCAGCGCCTCGGCGGCGGCGTGGACCGGGCCGGGAATCGTCTTCCGCCCCCTGCGGCCCGCGGCGCGCGGCGGCTGGGAATAGACCGCGGCGATCTCGTGGCCGGCCGCGTGCAGCGCGCGGAGCGCGGGCACCGCGAAGTCCGGGGTGCCCATGAAGACGATGCGGAGTGCGGCGGTCACCCCGCAGCCTTCAGCTTCTTCGCCTTCTTCAGCCGCTTCATGATCATGGATCGCTTCAGCGCCGAGATGTGGTCGACGAAGAGCACGCCGTCGAAATGGTCCAGCTCGTGCTGGATGCAGGTCGACAGCAGCCCGTCGGCCTCCAGCGTCTGCGGCCGGCCCTCGCGGTCGAGATAGTCGACGGTGATGCGGTCGTGGCGCTCCACCTCGGCGTACTGCTCGGGCAGCGACAGACAGCCTTCCTCGTAGGCGCGCATGTCGGGCGACGCCTCCCGGATCACCGGATTGACCAGGTGGATCGGCTCCGGCGCCGCGTCGTCCGCCGCGCAGTCCACCACCATGACCCGCTTCGGCACGCCCACCTGGATGGCCGAAAGGCCCACGCCGGGGGCGTCGTACATGGTCTCCAGCATGTCGTCCATCAGCCGGCGGAGATCGTCGTCGACGGTCCCGACGGGCTCGGACTTCACCCGCAGACGCGGGTCGGGCGCGGTGATGATGGGCAAGAGGGCCATGGGCTAATTCTACTCGAAAGTTCCGGAAGCCGCATGGAGTTAGGTCGCCGCAGCCGGAGCGTCAAGTGGCGGGGAGGGCCCCATCCCTCATGTCATGCCCGCCCCCCCGAACAGTGTCAGGGGCAGGCTTGTGCGGGCATCTGGTTCAGCAGGGCATCCTGCTCCGACCGTGCCGGCGCGGCGGCCGACCGGACCCCCGGCACGCGGCGGGGGCGCCAGTCATCGACCTGTCGTCGAGGATTACCGCGCGACGGTGGGCGCGAAGCCCAGATGGTAGCCGCCGTCGACCAGCAGCGTCTCGCCGGTGATCAGGTCGGAACCCTGGATGAACATCAGGATCGCGCGGGCATTGTCTTCCGGCGTCGAGACCTTCTGCAGCGGGTTGGTCTTCAGCTGGTGCTGCAGGAAGCCGTCATAGCGGTCCTCGCCCATGCCCTCGCGCAGCCACTTGCCCTGAATCATCCCCGGGCAGATGGCGTTGACGCGGATCTCCGGACCCAGCGCGCGGGCCAGCGACAGCGTCATGGTGTTCAGCGCGCCCTTGGAGGCGGCATAGGCCACGCAGGAGCCGAGGCCGGTGACGCCGGCAATGGAGGAGACGTTGGTGACGCTGCCGCCGTTCTTGCGCATGTGCGGCGCGGCGTGCTTGATCATCTGGTAGGGGCCGACGACGTTGACCGAGTAGATCCAGCGGAAATCGTCGGCGTCCAGACCATCGAGGTCCGAATGGGCAACGAACTTCGTGGTCCCGGCATTGTTGACCAGGTGATCGAGGCGGCCGAACTCGCCGATGCAGGCGTCGACCAGTTTCCTGCAGTCGTCGTCCTCGGCGACATTGGCCTGCACGGCGATCGACTTCACGCCCTCGGCGCGGCACGCCTCCATGGTCTCCTCGGCCTCGGCCTTGGACTTGGTGTAGTTGACGACGACGTTGCAGCCCTGCGCGGCCAGCAGCTTCGCGGTCGCCGCACCGACGCCGGTCGCCGAACCCGTGACGATGGCGGCCTTACTCTTCAGATCCTGCATTCTTCTTCTTTCCTCCCGGTACCAGGAACCAGATGAACGCCAGTGTTTCCACGGCGATGATGATGAGAAGTCCCGTCTCGTAACCTTCGCGGGCGTAGCCGCCGGCCTCGGTCAGCGGGAACCGGTCGATGATCCAGCCCAGGCCCGAGGCGATGGCGAAGACGCCCAGGAAGACGAAGACGTTGAGCGCAGAGTTCACCCGGCCGGCCAGGTTGAGCGGAAACTGACCGCAGAGCCAGGGGAAGGCCAGCGCCGACATGTTGGAGCTGAGGCCCAGCAGGATCCATGGCCAGTGGCCCGAAGGGTCCCAGCCCAGCGCGATCGATATCTGCGAGAAGATCAGCACGGAGACGCCGCCGGCCATGATGGCGTGCAGCGGGATGCCGTATCGGCCCAGCACGTCGGCGACCACGCCGCCCAGCACGAATCCGGCCGTCAGGGCGATGCCCAGCGTCTGCAGATAGATCGCCACCGTCGCCTGGTCGAACAGCGCCACGTCCTTCAGCCACAGGCCGGCCCACTGGTTGTGGATCGCCATGCCGGTCGCCATGGTCATCACCGCCATCGGCGCGATGCGCCAGTAGGCGCGGCTGGAATAGACCCGCTTCAGGCTGCCCAGCAGTTCGCTGGCGGGAATGGGATTGGCGCTGCCCGGCTTCTCCGGGACCACGGTGAAGATCAGCAGCGAGGAGGCGGCGGACGCGCCCGCGATCCAGAAGAACAGGTCGTGCCAGGAGATGAAGGTAAGCAGGTGCTCCACCGGCGTCGTCGCCATAAGCGCGCCGAGGCCGCCCATGCCCAGCAGGCAGCCGTTGACCAGCGGCCAGCGGTTCTGCGGAAACCACAGCGTGATTGCCTTGAACGAGCCCATCAGGCCGGCGGCGCAGCCGAGGCCGATCAGCGCCCGGCCGACGATCAGCGTCTCCGGGTTCGTGCCCAGGCCGAAGATAACCGCGCCCGCGCCGGCGATCAGCAGCAGCACCGTCTGCACCCGCCGGGGGCCGTAGCGGTCGAGGGCCATGCCGACGGGCAGCTGCGCCAGGCCGAAGGCGAGGAAATACGCTGCGCCCACCAGGCCGAGCACGCCGGCGTCGAGCACCAGTTCCTCGCGTATGCGGTCGCCGATCAGCGAGGGCAGGGCGCGGTAGAGATAGGAGAGGAAATAGCCGCTGGCGAAGGGCAGGAATACCGTCGCGACGATCCTGATCCAGTAGCCCGATCCCGGCCGCTCGCTGTCGACCGCCGCCCGTCCTGACACGTCCGATCCTCCCCGGATCCGCTGCAACCTATGGCGCCGGCGCGTAGACGGCGACCGGTCTTGTTTTTCCCCGTACCCCGGTCTCCCCCATGGGTTCAAGGGCAGGGCCGTCTTCGCTGGGCTCCGCGTCGCGCAGGGCCTCGCTGACCAGCAGCGGCCGGCCGAGTGTACGGCACATGTCGACCAGCCGCGAGGCCGTGTTCATGGCGTCGCCGAGGAAGACGATCTCCTGACGGACATCGCCCATCTCTCCGATCACCACCGGCCCGGCGTGGATACCGATGCGCAGCGCCGGCGCCGCTCCGTGGGTATTCTTGTAGCGCGCTTCCGCCGCGGCCAGTAGCGCGTGAAATTCAATCCCGCATTGCAACGCGCGGCTCCGGCCCGCTGCCGTGTCGGGCCAGGATACGATCATCTCGTCGCCGACATACTTGTGAATGACGCCGCCCAGTTCGATCACCGGTGCGGACAGATCGCGGTAGACGTCGTTCAGAAAGCCGTGGAAGCCGAGGTCGCCAATGCGTTCGGCGATCGCAGTCGAGCCGACGAGATCGGCGAACAGCAGCACCCGGTTCTCCACCACGGGGCGGTGATAGCGGCCGGTCAGGAAGTTCAGGAACACCGCCTGGCCCAGCAGGCCGTTGATCGCCATGGCGAAGTTCACCCCGATGCTGAACAGGACCGAGAAGCCCACCTGGATGACCGTCTGGGCGTTCCAGCCGAAAGGGTCGGCGCCTTCGATCGAAAACACCGTCGCCCCCGACCAGATACTCAGCATGATGGCGGCGAGGTAGATCAGCGAACGTACGCCCACATTGCCGAGGAATGTCAGCCGCCGGACCCACAGGCCTGCGGGGCGATTGACGTAGATGTATTCCCAGGCGGTCAGCAGCCCGGCAATGAGTCCGCCGGTCCAGACGCCGCGCAGCGCGGCGCGGGCGTAGGCGCGCGTCTCTCCATCGCCATCGCCGGCGCCGGCGATGGCGAGACCGAACACCGCGCCGAGGCCGGCGGCGATGGCGACAATGAGGAGCGAGATGCGGAGTTGCTGGCGCGTTCGTCGTTGCATGGCGGGACCGGACCGTGGTCTTGTCCGGCGGTCTGGACCGGACAGGGGGGAGCGGAGGGGTGAGACTAGCGCCGGAAGTGGCTGAGGCCAAAGCCTGCGGCGCGCCAGTGGTGGCGCTGGAATCCACGATCATCGCCCATGGCTTTCCGTGGCCGGACAACCTCGAACTGGCGCGGGAGATGGAAGACGCCGTGCGCGCGGCCGGGGCCGCGCCGGCGACGATCGCCATCCTCGACGGCGAGGTCCGGATCGGTCTCGCGCCCGCCGAGATGGAACGCCTGGCCGGCGGCGGCGTCGCCAAATGCGCGCTCGGCGATGTGGCGGCGGCGATCGCGGCGGCCAGGGACGGCGCCACGACCGTCTCGGCCACGGCCCATCTGGCGCGCAGGGCGGGCATCGACGTCTTTGCCACGGGCGGAATCGGAGGGGTGCATCCCCGCACCGGCGATGATGCGCCCGACATCTCGGCCGACCTGCCCGCGCTGGGCCGGACCTGTGTGCTGATCGTCGCCTCGGGCGCGAAGTCCATCCTTGATCTGCCGGCCACGCTTGAGGTGCTGGAAACCGAAGGGGTGGCCCTCGCTGGCTATGGGACCGACATCTTTCCGGCTTTCCACACCGCCGACAGCGGCCTCGCGCTCCGCCACCGCGTCGACAGCCCGGCGGAGGCTGCAGCCCTGCTGCGCGCTCAGCGTAGGGTCGAGGCGCCGTCGGCGGTGCTGATCGCCAATCCGCCGCCGGCGGAGTTCGCCATCGCCCGGGAGCGGCTGGACGGCTGGATTGCCAGGGCGGGCGCAGAGGCCGCGGCCGCCGGGGTCAGCGGCGCGGGCCTGACGCCATGGCTGCTGCGCCGGCTGGACACGCTTTCGGAGGGCGAAACGACACGGATCAACCGCGCGCTGGCGATCGCCAACGCCCGTCTCGGCGCGGAAATCGCGGCGGCGTTCGCGGCCGCCTGAGAGTGGCGTCAGCCCCCGGCGGAAACCTTCACCACCAGACAGTCGAGGCGCTGGCTCTTGAGGGTTTGGCAGGTTTCCTGAGCCTCGTCCCGGGTCAGTTCCAGGATCCGCGCCCGGTAGATGGAGCGGGCAGTATCGGGAATCGATTCGATCGCCACTGGCCGGTTCTGCAAATAGGTCGGCGCGGCGGAAACGGCGAGGCGCGCGCCCGCGGTCGCCCGCTTCTGGGAACTGAAAGCGCCCACCTGGACGCCGTAAGGGGCGTTGTCGGCGCGCCGCGCCGGGGGCGGCGGTACCGCCGCGTGGGCGCTGGAGACGACGGAAAGGTCGATGCCGGCAAGCGCCGAGGACGGCGCGCCCGTTCCGGGCCGGCCCGGGGGCAGCGGCATGGCGACGAGCTGGCGCGCCTTTTCCCGCTCGAGCGCCCGCTGGAAACCGATGCCGAGAATCTTCTTCATCTGCCGGTTGCGCCGAGCGCCGGTCTTGCCGCCGATTACCACGGCAACGAGCCGGCGCCCATAACGCACCGAGGAGGCTGCCAGGTTGAAGCCGGACGCATTGATGTAACCGGTCTTGAGGCCGTCGACCCCCGGATAGCCGTTCAGCAGCTTGTTGGTCGAGGTGTAGGTGCGGCCTTCCCAGGTGAATTTCCGGGTCGCGAACAGATCATAATACTCGGGGAAGTCGCGGATCAGCGCCAGCGCCAGGGTCGAGATGTCGCGGGCAGTGGATTTCTGGTGACGGTTGGGCAGGCCGTTGGCGTTGCGGAAGCTGGTGCGGATCATACCCAGTTCCTGCGCCTTTTCGGTCATCTCGCGGGCGAACAGGATTTCGGTCTTCGCCATGGACTCCGCCAGCACGACCGCGGCGTCGTTGGCCGACTTGACGATCAGCGAAAGGATGGCATCGCGCACCTTGATCGACCCGCCCCGTTTCAGACCCAGCTTGGAGGCGGGCATGCCCGCGGCGCGTTGCGATACAGGCAGACGCTGTTCCATGCCGAGGCGGCCGTCCCGCAGCGCCTCGAATGTCAGATAGAGCGTCATCAGCTTGGTCAGCGAGGCCGGATAGATGAGCGTATCGGGCCTGTAGTCGTAGAGCACCTGACCGGTCGCGGCGTCCACCACGATGCCGGTGTACTGGCGCTTTGCGTGCGCTGGCCCGGACAGGCCGACGAGAACCAGCGCCGCCGCCAGAAGGAGGGGCGCCAGCATCTGCGGGCCGAGTCGGGCGAATCTCTCGAGGGTCATCTGGCTACCTCTGCCTGCGGGCCGATTCGAAGCGATTCGTCAATACCTTACCGGGTTGAGGCGGTCGGGTCTATGTGATGGTGCGATCAATACCTATATTTGCCCGAGGCGTTGGACGATCGGGTCCACGAGACGCTTTCGTCCCGCGACGATTCTCCGTTAATCTTCCCTTCCGAGCTTGCTGCTACCATCTGGACACCATGGCCGACAAACGTATCGATAACGACAGCGAGACGGGCGTCGTCACAAAGGCGAAGCCGAAGACCAAGAAGCCGTCGCTCTGGCGCGTGCTGATGCTGAACGACGATTACACACCGATGGAATTTGTCGTCTACGTCCTGCAGCGCTATTTCAACAAGGATCAGGAAGCGGCGACGCAGATCATGCTGCACGTACACCAGAAGGGAGTGGGCGTCTGCGGCGTCTACCCCTACGAGGTCGCCGAGACCAAGGTCACCCAGGTCATCAACCTGGCGCGGGAGAATCAGCACCCCCTGCAATGCACACTAGAAAAGGCTGAATAGGCTTGCCCTCACTGTCCAAAAATCTCGAAGACACCCTGCGCCGCGCGCTCCGGCTGGCCGGAGAGCGGCGGCACGAATACGCGACGCTCGAGCATCTGCTGCTCAGTCTGACCGAGGACCAGGACGCTCTGGCGGTGCTGCGCGCCTGCAATGTCGACGTGGCCGCGTTGGGACGCGACCTGACCGACTTCGTCGACACCCAGCTCAGCGATCTGGTGCAGGATTTCGAAGACGAGGCCAAGCCGACGTTGAGTTTCCAGCGTGTGGTCCAGCGGGCGCTGATCCATGTGCAGTCGTCGGGCCGCGAGGAGGTGACGGGCGCCAACATTCTGGTCGCGATATTCGCCGAGCGTGAAAGCCACGCCGCCTACTTCCTGCAGCGCCAGGACATGACCCGTCTCGACGCCGTCAGCTATATCAGCCACGGAATCGCCAAGGCGCCTGGCATGAACGCCGCGCGCCCGGTCCGCGGCGCGGACGAGGAGGCCGTCGAAGGCGAAGAGAGCGAGGAGCCTGGCGAGACCGAGGAGGCCGAAGACGGCCGGCCCGAGACCGAAGCGCTCTCCGCCTATTGCGTCGACCTCAACGAGAAGGCGCGTTCGGGCAAGATCGATCCGCTGATCGGGCGCGCTCTGGAGATCGAGCGCACGATCCAGATCCTCTGCCGGCGCTCCAAGAACAACCCGCTCTACGTGGGCGAACCGGGTGTCGGCAAGACCGCCATCGCCGAAGGCCTGGCGCGGCGCATCGTCGAGGGCGACGTCCCCGAGGTGCTGAAGGAGGCCACGATCTTCGCCCTCGACATGGGCGCACTGCTGGCCGGCACGCGCTATCGCGGCGATTTCGAGGAGCGGCTGAAGGCCGTCATCCGTGAGGTCGAGGACTATGACGGCGCGATCCTGTTCATCGACGAGATCCATACCATCATCGGCGCCGGAGCGACCTCCGGCGGCGCCATGGATGCGTCCAACCTGCTGAAGCCGGCGCTGGCTTCGGGCACGATCCGCTGCATCGGCTCGACGACCTACAAGGAATACCGCGGCTATTTCGAGAAGGACCGTGCGCTGCTGCGCCGGTTCCAGAAGATCGACGTCAACGAGCCGACGGTGGACGACGCCATCAAGATCCTTACCGGTCTGAAGCCGTACTACGAGGAACACCACAACGTCCGTTACACCCATGATGCGCTGAAGACGGCGGTCGAACTGTCGGCCCGCTACATCCATGACCGCAAGCTGCCCGACAAGGCCATCGACGTCATCGACGAGGTGGGCGCGGCCGAGATGCTGAAGCCGAACAACCGCCGCAGGAAGGTGCTGGGCGTGAAGGACGTGGAAGCGGTCATCGCCAAGATGGCCCGCATCCCGCCGAAGTCCGTCACCAAGAAGGACGAGAGCACGCTGGCCAACCTGGAATCCGACCTCAAGCAGGCGGTGTTCGGCCAGGACTCGGCGGTCGAGGCGCTGGCCTCGGCGGTCAAGCTGGCCCGCGCCGGTCTCCGCGAACCGGAAAAGCCGATCGGCAGCTACCTGTTCTCGGGCCCGACCGGCGTCGGCAAGACAGAGGCCGCGCGGCAGCTGGCCGAAACCATGGGGCTGGAACTCCATCGCTTCGACATGTCGGAATACATGGAGCGTCACACAGTCAGCCGTCTGATCGGCGCGCCGCCGGGCTATGTCGGTTTCGATCAGGGCGGCCTGCTGACCGACGCGATCGACCAGCATCCGCATTCGATCCTGCTGCTCGACGAGATCGAGAAGGCTCATCCGGATGTCTTCAACCTGCTGCTGCAGGTGATGGACCACGGCAAGCTGACCGATCACAACGGCAAGAAGATCGACTTCCGTAACGTCATCCTGATCATGACCACGAACGCCGGCGCCGCCGAGATGCAGAAGCAGGCCATCGGTTTCGGCCGCGGGCTGAAGGAAGACGAGGATTCCGAGGCGATCAAGAAGATCTTCACGCCGGAGTTCCGCAACCGCCTCGACGCCGTGATCGCCTTCGCGCCGCTGGGACCGGAAGTGGTGGCCCGCGTGGTCGACAAGTTCGTCCTGCAGCTCGAGGGCCAGCTCATCGACCGCAACGTCACCATCTCCCTGACCGACGCCGCACGGAGCTGGCTCGCCGACCGAGGCTACACGGTGGAGTTCGGCGCCCGGCCGCTGGCCCGGGTGATCCAGGAATCCATCAAGCAGCCGCTGGCGGAGGAGCTGCTCTTCGGCAAGCTGAAGAAGGGCGGGCATGTGAAGGTGCGGCTGGCCGAGGGCAAGCTCGCCTTCGACCTGGAGGCCGCGCCCGAGAAGCCCGGGAAATCGAAGAGGTCCGGCGGCGGCAAGCGGAAGAAGTCGGTCTCCCAGAACAGCAACTGAGGTCCCGGCCGGCGGCCGCGCGGCCGCCGGCTTGACCTTCCCCCTGCGGGAGGGATGAGACTGCATCTTCCAAAGCAGTATCCGGAATCGACATGAGACTGGTTTCTCTTGCCTTTGCGGCCGCGGTGATCGCGGCGACCCTGGCCGGCATCTGGTGGCTCGGCCAGAGTCCCGATTCCGGCGGCGGCGCGCAGGTGGCCGTTGACGTACCGGATCTGTCAGCCGAGGCCGAAGCCGGCGCAGCGGTGTTCAAGCGGAGCTGCGTCGTCTGCCACGGCGCCAATGCGGCCGGGGGCCCGGGCGGCCCGCCGCTGGTCCACCGGATCTACGAGCCCTCACACCATGGCGACGGGGCCTTCGTCCGCGCCGTCCGGCAGGGCGTACGCCAGCATCACTGGAACTTCGGCGACATGGCGCCGATACCCGGCGTCAGCGATCAGGAACTCGCGCAGATCATCGCCTATGTCCGCGAACTCCAGCGCGCCAACGGGATTGAATAGCGGTGTCCCCCGTTTCACGCGTCATTGACTTGATTCCGGCGGCCCGCCGGTCTGAATTGGATTCGTCATGAAGTTCCCCGCCGCCGATTTTCGCCGTCTGCTCATCCTGGCGATGCTGATCGGGCTGCTGGCGCCGCTGGGCGCGTTCGCCCTGGGGACAGGCCACATGAACCATGACGACGGCCATGTCTATCATCGCCACGGCGACGGTGCTGTCCCGTCCGCGGTCGATGACCATGACCGCGTTGGCTGTTCGGTCGCCACGCCGTGCGACCACGGCTTCTGCGCCAGCCTCGCCCTGCCGGAACCGGTGTCCGTTCGGACGCCGAAGGCGGCGCGCCATGACGGCGCCGTCGACGCGCTTGTCGACGGACTCGCGTCGCGGCCCATGCCGCCCCCGCCCAGACCGCTCTCCTGAGCCCTCGAATGCCGCCGGCCATCCGGCGGCCGGACCGATCAATCGACGCGCCGCATCAGCGCGAACGGCGGCGCGCGTTCAGGAGAGACGACAATGAAATCCATTCGAAATCTTCGTGGCCTCGCCATGACCCTTCTTTCTGCCGCGGCCCTGGCGGCTGGCGGGCACGCAGCGCTGGCCGCTGGAAGCCACGACGGGGGGCACGGCCACAAGCAAGAGAAGGCCGAAGCCGGCCACGGTCACGGGGAGCATGGCAAAGGTGAACGCCGCTCGATCGGTCACGCCGGCGACCCGGCGAATGCCGAACGCACGGTCGAGATCACCATGCTCGACAACAGTTTCGAGCCGGAGAAGCTGGTGATCGAGGAGGGCCAGACTGTCCGCTTCGTGGTCACTAACAAGGGCGAACTGGTTCACGAGTTCAACATCGCCACCGCGGCCATGCATTCGTCCCATCAGGCCGAGATGATGGAGATGATGCAGAAGGGCGTGCTGGGCGCGGACAGGATCCATCACGACAAGATGGGCGAGCACGGCATGCGCCACGATCACGCCAACAGCATCCTGCTGGAGCCGGGCGAGAGCGGTGAGGTCGTCTGGACCTTCGACACGGACGCCGAACTGGAATTCGCCTGCAATGTACCCGGGCATTACGAATCCGGCATGAAGGGCCCGATCCGGCTGCACCAATGATCGCTCTTCATCCGAAACAGGGAACACAACACATGCGCAATTTCGCAATCGCGCTCGCCGCGGCAACGCTCGTCCTGGGCGCCGGCGCCGGCGCCGTCTCGGCGGGCGAGTACGAGATCACCGTCGACCGGGTCGGGATCGACACCGGAGATTTCACCCGCACGGGTGTCGGTTTCAACGGGGCCAGCCCCGGGCCTGTCCTCCGGTTCAGGGAGGGCGAGGACGTGACCATCAGAGTCACCAACAACCTCACCGAAAGCACCTCGATCCACTGGCACGGGCTGATCCTGCCCTACCAGCAGGACGGCGTGCCGGGTATCAGCTATCCCGGCATTCCGGCCGGCGAGACTTTCACCTATCGCTTTCCCATCGTGCAGAGTGGCACCTACTGGTTCCACAGCCACACGGGCTTCCAGGAACCTGACGGCGCCTACGGCGCCATCGTCATCGAGCCGAAGGAGCCCGAGCCCTACGCCTGGGACCGGGAGTACGTCGTCCAGCTCGCCGATGCGCACCCCCATTCGGGCAACCGCATCATGCGCAATCTCAAGATGATGCCGGACTACTACAACCGGAAACAGCGGACGCTGTTCGACTTCCTGGGCGATGCCGAGGACAAGGGCTTCGGTGCGGCCCTGAGCGACCGCAAGGCCTGGGGCGACATGCGGATGATGCCGACGGACATCGAGGATCTGCAGGGCTTCACGCCGCTGATCAACGGCAAGGGACCGGCGCAGAACTGGACAGGCCTGTTCTCGCCCGGCGAACGGGTTCGGCTCCGCTTCATCAACTCCTCGGCGATGACCTATTTCGACATCCGCATTCCCGGCCTGGAGATGACAGTGGTGCAGGCCGACGGCAACGAGGTGCAGCCGGTCGTCGTCGACGAGTTCCGCATCGCGGTGGCCGAGACCTTCGACGTCATTGTGGAGCCGAAGGACGACCGCGCCTACACCATCTTCGCCGAATCCATGGGCCGCACGGCCTATGGCCG